>JABDDE010000010.1:0-12288 GCA_013287775.1 Chlamydiota bacterium | reverse complement strand
GGTTGGCGATAATGATGCACTGAGCGTACTTGATACTGCAGAATTTGTTGATGACATTATTGAACTTATACTACTACTACTCATGCTTTCTCCTTAGTTGTTATCATATTTATTGTTCTCGTTTATTCCTTTTTTTATGCCCATAGATTGTACCGTATCAGCTCTATAAAAATCCACAGCTGCGCTCATAGGCTACGATATATGCAACTCAACCAGTTTTTCTGCAACAAGATAGAGCTCGCTACGAGTTTCTGCTCCGAGTTTATTTTTCACGGAATCGAGATAATGCTCTACCGTGCGTGCAGAGAGGCCAAGACTCAGCCCAATAGCCTGATAAGTATATCCTTTTTTCAATAGCTGCAGGCATTGCTTCTCTCTCCTTGAAAGACGATAGAGATGCTCCCAGCCACAGCTTGCCACCACTTGCGTCCAGTCCCCTTGGAATGCATTGACGGGCGGTTTCCCATATTCTGCCTTAACATCGCTCAATATTATGGCTTCGCTCAGTATCTGCATCAAATGACGATCCAGCTGACTCGTAAAATATTCCATAAAAGTGCGAAATAGCGCCTGTTCATTCATAAAGAAAGGATATAATGAACGTTTTGTAGATAGCCCAGAGAAACAGCAAGTTTCCAAATAATTTTTATTATGCCGTACGACCACCATACTATGGTCTATCTGAAAGCGCTTGGCACGTTCTTGATAGAATGCCTCGCAACCGGGAAAATTTGCGATAGAATCAAGATGACAGCCCTCTTTCAGGGCATTTTTTGTATCTACCAGAGGGTGCTTATTCAGCATACCCGCCTCTACTAAAAAGCGGTCCTGCTCGGGATTCGTGGTTACCCAGCTCATCTTACCATGATCATAGACGCGCACATACCCAAATGTAGTGATTCCAAGAGGCTGACAAAAATTTTTTGAAAGCGCCCTCACCTTATCTACCGCACGATCAAAGTTGCTATAGAGTTCAAAAACAGAAATAGTCATGTAAAAAATTTTATCATTTTATTAGGAAAAATTCAATTGACGTTTAAGGATAGTGCTATAGAAATCATAAAAATGATCGCTCGGTATATGTCCCATGCCTTCTACCAAGATGTATGTAGCATCCTCAATCTTGGCACTCAATGCTTGCCCATGTTCTGGCCGGAAAATAGGGTCTTCAGAGCCTTGTAGAACCACCGTCGGCAAATGTATCTTAGAAGGGATGGTGCGCAGGATGCTCTCCGATTCGCTACTACGAAGCATCGTGATATGATTCAGTATTCCTTGAGGATATTGCAGCCTGTCTAAAAACTGCTGCTGGATATCACGATTTATCCCTACATCTAACGGGAATCTATTGCCGCTGAGTCGATTCCATCCTTCCATGCGCTGGGCGAGCTGTTCCTCCGCCGTGTGTGGGGCCAATTTCATAAATTCGCGCATCCAAGCCAGGTATTCTGGAGTAGGTGGAGGCAGCAAGGAGTGTGGCTCTGCAGGCAGCCCCGCATACGCTCGATTCATCGGGCGAATCTCATATGTGCTTCCTAAAAGCACTATCGTATGCACTCTGTCGGGAAAGTATCCCGCCATGAGCTCAGCAATAAAACCACCCAGCGAGACACCAAATAGATGCGCTTTAGGTATTGCGAGAGCGTCAAGAAGCCCTATGGCATCTTGAACCATGTCCAGAAGAGTATAAGGATTTTTTTCAAAATCAAAGCATGCAGAGAAACCTGCATCGCGATGATCATAGCGAATGACATAAAATCCTTCAATTGCGAGTCTTTCGCAAAATGCACGATGCCACAGCACGCCTTGGCAGCAGCCTCCCATTATGAGTAAAAGCGCGGGATGCTCTTTTTGCCCAAACGTTTCATACCAAATATTGATATTGTTCGCCTTGACGATCTGGCCTTGAAGCAGTAAAGATTTTTTTGTACACATACGTACCTCCTTTATTTACGTTCTAGTATAAAAGAGATACATGATGGGCGACTACGGGGAAAAATCCCCTATTTAGATCAGGTTACACCAACTCTAACAACACTTGTTGTGCATCACTGCTGCCCTGCGCTGCGGCTCGTTGCAACCACCTTCGCGCTTCATCGTTTGATTGTGTAACGCCTCTTCCCCTCAAATATGCTATACCCAAATTATATTGAGCATTCATATGTCCCTGTTCGGCTGCACGCCCAAACCACTCTACAGCTGTGTTGTATGATTGTACAACACCTAGCCCCTCATGATATGCTACGCCTACATTATACTGAGCTACGGCATGTCCATGACGCGCCGGTTGTTGAAACCACTTTATGGCAGTACTGTATGATTGTGTAACGCCTTCTCCAAAATGGTATAGCCCACCTAACTGGAACTGAGCATCCATATGTCCTCGAATAGCTGCTCGTCGGAGCCATTCTATGGCTAAGTCGTGTGATTGAGAAATTCCTAATCCCCTTGCATATGCAATGCTGAGGCTATATTGAGCGTTTTTATGGCCTTGATTAGCCGCTTGTCGGAGCCAGCGTACTGCTGTTGCATGCGATTGTGGAACACCTTGGCCTTCCCAATACAAGACCGCTATATCATTTTGAGCTTGAGGATATCTTTGAGCGGCCGCTTGCATGTACCATTGCATGGCTGCATTGTATGATTGAGTAACACCTCGTCCATCGCGATACATTACTCCTAAATTATATTGAGCAGTAGCATCTCCTTGGCTGGCAGCTCGTCTGAACCAATAGAGTGCTGTATGGTTAGATTGAGCAACACCTTGGCCTTTCCTATAAGCGACACCTAAGTCAGTTTGAGCCCCCGCCAATCCGACTGCCTTTCTAAACCAATATACTGCTACTCTGTGTGATTGCACAACACCTCTACCATCTCTATACATTTTACCTAATTCATATTGGGTATGAGCATCACCTTGATCTGCAACCTCTTGCTTTCGTTGAAATAATACATATCTGACTCTCTTTATTGTTTCATCACTGGCACAACAGGGATTTGTATCGCGTACTACATTTTCATGTCTCTGGAATTTTTTTGCAATTTGTCTCCACCGAAGATCGAATGCAAGCATGCCATACCCATGGGCATCACAACATGGAGTAAAATACTCATACGTCATTTCCTCTGTAGCTGCAAAAACAGGTCTTGTTTGGCCATTTGGTTGAACAGCTGCAATGAGTGGTGCAAGACCAAGGCCTGTCTTACAAGCACTCAGTATAATACTCGCTCTCGGATCTAAACATGCAAAATCACTGGCTCTTACATCAGTTGTAGTATATCGACTGACTGGGCTAAACTGCACAAAAGTGCGATTCCCATGAGCTCGTACCAGCAATGTCATAATATTTCGCTTACCAACTTCTTGTTTCGCATCACGTATTGCAGTTGCAAAATTTTCATGACACCCAAGTATTTGTAAGGCAATATAATATGTTTTGGCGAGTTGTTCTAATTGGGATATCCACGTAAGAGAACACGGTGCTCCAGAAGAATCAAATGCGCCCTGCAGAATCACTGCCGCAGGGACATCCTCTCTATGTCTTCGATTACTTCGTTCAATCAAAAGAAGACTTTTCTCCATTAATGCAATAAGGGCTTTTGGCATCATATGCCGGTATTGTCGCATGCGCGCATGCTGCACAGCATGGCGCAAAATGGTTTCAGGAGTGCCTCGATAAAGAACTATAGACTTTTTTTGATACAGCACCACGGGGTAATTATATCCGCTCATGAAATCAAAACAGAGAAGCGGCGTAGCAAGATGTGTAAAAAGGCCGGTGACAACTCGCGTGATCGCAGGGTCCAGAGACATGCGCTGCAAGCACAGGGTTGCGTGCTCAAGCTCCTCAGAGAGTGGCTCTGAGGAGTAGCGATGGGGTTGTATAGGTATGATAGACAACGTATTCATAGCCCGGCATGATCCTGTTTATCTAAAATTTTAATACTACGCATGCGATACTCAGCTAATGTTCTGAGAAATGGATCAGTAGTATCTGTCATACGTTATACTCATCTCGATAGTTAAAATGCGTAGATGTCGCTTATGGAAACGAAAGTTCTTGCTATATCAACAGAACTACAAGATTTTATACCTGTCGCATGAGTTAAATTCATCCATTTAAAAGAATCAACGATTTTTTCGCTATCAAGAAACTTTTGCGAATCATCTTGAGGAAATATATCGATTTTCAAAAATTTATCCCTCTCGCCAAAGGATTTTGGCGCACATGCGATTTGTGCAGAAGGCGTGGATGTTGTCCCCAACACACGATGACCTTGGTATGAGATCCCTAAGCGCAGATTGGAATTTGCTTGTAGATTGATTTCTGTTTGAGGCACACTGGCCATTCTAATATCAATTCTAATATCCATATTTTCTCCCTATTTTGTTTTTGGTTAAGATGTACGAAAAAATTGTAACGTTTTAACTCACTATTTAGCAACCATTAATTATTCCAGTTGCCTTGCGGACGCTGACGCGCCGCTCGGCCCGGAATCGGAATTATTGATTGTTCCCTCGTTCTTCATGCCGCTCTGCGGTATGAAGAACGAGGGTATAGTGTCGCTGCTACCGCAGCTCTATTGTATTTCATGCACCTGTAACCCCACGCTACCGCCGACCGTAGCGCAGAGCGCTACGGTCGTGCTCCACGCGGGGCTAATGAATTCCACCGCTGCCGCGGTGGGGCCCATCTAGTCACAACGTGGTAAGACTCTATAATGTTTGATATTTTTGTTTGCTAATAATCATTAAATTAATGTATAATTTTTTTAAATAACAATAAAATGGAATTTTTATGACAGTATCTTCTAGTAGCAATACCGAAACCTATCCTGTGGCATTGTATCAAGGCCGCCCAGAGGCCGTTATTCGAGAAACAGCATGCCATACTCTTCGCTTAAGACACCTACAACAATATACCCTATCGCCAAGGCTACAATCACTTATGGAAACAAGCCTTGCCCTCATTCAGCGAAGTAACCAGCTCCATGATGCTAGCGCACCCGCTGCCGTCATCTTGCAAGCTGCAAGTGATCATAATCATGTGTTAAGCAGCACAATATTCCTTCCACAATTAGCAGAACTTGCAAAAACTCATTATATATCTATCAGAATACTGAATAATAAAGCAAACATTGCAGCAACATTACAAGAAATACAGCAAGAATTAGAAAATCGTCCTATTCTGACACTACTTATAAGAGCACATGGAGGGAGTAATCAACTCACATTTAGCGATAACCATTTCTATGCAATACATGATGTGAGAGCAGAAGATTTTGCCTCTCTTGACCAGCGAGCAAGTATTATTCTCTTCTCCTGCCTTGCAGGACAAGGCCTTGCAAAAAAAATTGCTGCAGTCCAACCAAGACCCGTATTTGCTGCCATGCAATCGATCAATCAAGGCTTTATTACCCCTTGTTGTCCTACCCATGGCCAGGGCCTCTTTGCATTTACGTCAACGGGCGAGATGATGGCCAAAAGGTTGCAAAGACATACCGAAAGTGCGCCTTGCTCTGCAACTGAATCAAATATACGAAAAGCAAAAGAAAAATTATTGCACATAATTATGGCAACGGCTGACGATGGTGATATGATTGCTCAAAGTGAGTTAGCAAATGCTCAATTGTTTAAAAAATATTTAGATCAACCAATAGAAACATCGCCCAGTGAGATAGTCAAATTGACTCGTAGAGCTGCTGAGCAAGGACACATAATTTGCCAGCGGAATTTAGCAATATTTTATTTGAAAGGACGATACGTGCGACAGTCGTTTTCTGAAGCAATAAAATGGTTTGAAAGAGCTGCTGAACAAGATAATAGTCTCCCAGAAGATACGCTGACTGTAGCATACTGGTATGAGGAATTAGGTGAAGCATATTGGTATGGGCGAGGTGTGCAACAATCTCCTTCTGAAGCAATAAGGTGGTGGCTAAAAGCTGCAACACTTGGTAACCGTATAGCACAGAATAACCTAGGTACAGCATATTGGTTGGGACAGGGCGCTCCCCAGTCTTTAGAAGAAGCAGTTAAATGGTATACAAAAGCCGCCACTCAAGGAAATGCAGCTTCACAATATTCTTTAGGATTTGCCTATTGCAACGGCATTGGTACTACACAGTCGCGCATACAAGGCCTCCGGTGGCTGAGTCGCGCTGCTAGACAAGGCCACAGCGATGCTCGATCACTTATGTACCAACAACTTCGTACGATGGCATCTGAAACAATAACAAGTATCTACACCATACCCAGCCGCTTTATTACATCTCTTTTTAAAAACATTGCCATGCAATCGAGTTAATGGTATAATTTCATAATAATATATAAACAAAATAAATTTTTATGCATATTTCAAATTCAAGCATATGTAGTAGCTCATCCTCTTCAATGCCCTTTCAGCCTGTAGTGAATGAAAACAACAGGATACTATGCAACGCTATCGTTGCAGAGAAGAAGCTTTCAGAGCTGTTCCCCAACGCTACGCGTCCTCTTTCCATCATACAGCAATATAACGAAAGCAATAACACCTTTCCATCTGTGTATGTTTCTTGTAGGCACATCCCCTCTGATACAATCACAGCCATGTGTCAACGTCTTTTACGCATGAGTGGATATCCTGTAAGTAGCGACATACTCATTTCTCTCTTCATGTCCAGTCTCGACCCACAGACAGGACGTATAAAAAATTCCCTTATTGAGAGCCTTCAAGAAACTATACAAACACTAGATGTGCACATCATTGGAGAAACCCTCGAAGAATTGTTAAGACAATGTCATCAGATAGGATCAAGCTGTACAGAAGGATATCTCTTTTGTACACTCCTTTACATGGCACTCACAGGCCAGCCTCCAGTCCAAAATACTAGCCCCGCTCGATTGTCCCACAGTGCAGTGGAGCAAAATATGCGAAGCCTTCTTGCTTCTATTAACTTCACAGTAGCCGTCCCTCATCGTGCTCTCGAGCTCTTTATTTTCAGAAATAGCCCGCTCTTCAACTATCTTCTCCTGCCTTATTGTACTGACTCCCAAATAGGCCTAGCGGTGAATAATGCTCAACAGGCCCTGACTAATATACCTTTTACAGCATGGGAAACTAAGGGACGGTTTTTAGTGGCTATCTTTGCACTTCTCATTACTCCCGTTCGCCCTATTTTAGCACATGCCTTACAAAATGCCTCATGCGATCCACGCACCAGGCAACTTGGGGGCACCTTTACTGCCGCCCTTCAGGCGCCCACATTCACTGCAGCAATACCTCATCTCTATCAAATCCAACAGCTCCTTCCAGAAATAAATCATGACAACATACAGGAAATATTTGGACATACCTTCCTGCCTTTAAGCCGACCTTGCCCATCAGATCCTGTCTTTGTCAAACGCATCTGTTTTAATAGGCAGAGCCCAAGCTGTGTAACCAATGGTTCTATACTCATAGGGGCACATAAGCAATGCATTCACCGTAGTAATGAACCAATCACCACCCATCTTTTTGCCTATAATATGCAAAATAACCGGCTTGTATGGGGTACAGAGCTGCACAGAGATGATAATGCAGCATCAACGTGCCTAGCCTCATGCCTTACAACACAAGGCCTTGTACTCTTGCATCAGGGAGGCTATCTTCGAGTTCTCAATCCTCAAACAGGAGCTCAATGCTATCGAATTGATCTTCCAGCACGTTGTGACCACCCTTCCAGTACTATGCTCCATGTTACACCTGCTGGATTTTGCTATTATCAAACTATGGAAAGCGACGGCCCAAGAATGTTGTATGGAGCCAATATATCTGAAAGAGTCTGGGATGAGCGCTTTCGTACGGAAATACCCAGAGGCTTTTGTACACCTAAGCTATTGGGTAGTTGCATAGAATACGACCATCTTGTCTCAGAAGGCCTTATTATAGAGCCCACAGGGATAGGCCACTCTTGCCCTCCACGTCAGCGCATAGAAAGTGCAGGCACAGTCTATGAAATAGTAGCGAGCCAGCAAAATCACACGACTATTCGAGTACTTCCTAGTGTAGAAGCTGTGTGGCTACATCCAGGACCCTCTTTTGGACAATCATGGAGCTGCGACGCACAGTTATCGCTTATGAGCATTTGCAATAATGGTATTTGTATCTGTCAGAAAGGAAGCCGCGACTATGTATTTGTCGATATTGCACGAGGCATAAGCCGCCATATAGAAAGAGCGACTATGGCATGTACAACCTATGTAGATCGCGCACGAGCAATGCTATGGTCATTGGGCACTGATGGCCATCTATGGGCCGATTCCTTATTCATATCACAAGATAGGGGCGTCCTGAACTGTGACAGAGGCACACACCTATTCCACGTCGATCAAAGTAATAATTTATATCTTACTAACATCCAGAATTAGGGATCGTATCGATCCCTCAATTCTGATAAAACTTCTTGAGCCTCACTCATGCCCTGTGCCGCGGCTTGCTCAAGCCACTCTCTCGCTGTGTCAAGTGATGATGCAACCCCTAATCCTTCCAAATATGCTATACCCAAATTATATTGTGCGCACATCTCTCCTTGTATGGCAGCTTGTGTAAACCAGTATATTACTCTTTCATATGACTGTCCAATACCATGTCCCTGCCAATACAGCAGCGCTAAATTATATTGAGCATCTCGGTATCCTTGCAGCGCAGCACGCTGAAACCACTTTGCAGCTGTGTTATATGATTGCACAACACCATATCCCTCTTGATAGAGTATCGCTAAATCATACTGAGCAATGACATGTCCATGCCTGGCTGCTCGCTCAAACCAATTTGCAGCAACAGTATATGATTGCGCAACATATCCTCCCAAATTGTATGCTAAGCCTATCTGAAATTGAGCTTCTCTGTGTCCGCGATTGGCTGCCTTCCAAAGCCATTTTCTAGCCCTACTATCTGACTGTGCAACCCCTAATCCATCTGCATACGCAAGGCTAAGATTATATTGTGCATGTATGTGTCCTTGTATGGCAGCTTGCCAGTACCAGTGTACTGCAGTTCTATACGATCGTGCAACACCTTGTCCTTTCCAATACATTACCGCTAGTTCATTTTGCGCTCTTGCATATCCTTGACTAGCTGCTCGCATGAACCATTCCATGGCAACATGGTATGATTGAGCACACCCTCGTCCCTCTAGATATAGTAGTCCTAAATTATGTTGAGCAATAGTATCTCCTTGGGAAGTATCGAATACGACATCTTCATGTCTCTGGAATTTTTTTGCAATTTGTCTCCACCGAAGACCGAATGCAAACATTCCATGACCATGGGCCTCACAACAAGGAGTAAAATATGCACTGATTATGTCGTCTATAGCTGCAAAGACAGCTCGTGGTTGGACGGCGGCGATGCACGGCGCAAGACCAAGGCCTGTCTTGCAAGCACACAGTATAATACTCGCTCTCGGATCTAAACATGCAAAATCACTTGCCTGTACATCAGTGGTAGTGTATTGATAGCTGCGACCAAACTCCAAACTCATTCGGCTCCCATGGGCTCGTACCAGCAATGTCATAATATTGCGGCTACCGACTTCTTGTTTTGCTTCTCGTATTGCAGCTCCAAAATTTTCATGGCTCCCAAGTATGTGTAAGGCAACATAATGTGTAGCAGCAAGCTGTTCTAAGTGAGATATCCACACAGAAGAACACATTACTCCAGAAGAATCACTTGCTGCCTGAAAAATAACTGCCGCAGGTGCATTCTCTCCATGTACTCGATTGCTTCTTTCTAACAACAGAAGGCTCTTCTCCATTAATGCAATGAGGGCTGTTGGCATCTCATCCCGGTATTGCCGCATGCGCGCATGTTGCACCGCATGGCGCAAAATAGTCTCAGGAGTGCCTCGATAAAGAACTATAGACTTTTTTTGATACAGCATCACAGGGAAATTATACCCGTTCATAAAATCAAAACAGAGAAGCGGGGTGACAACTCGTGTGATCGCATCGTTCAGAGATACGCGCTGCAAGCGCCGGGTGACGTGCTCGAGCTCCTCAGAGAATTGCTTAGTTGGGAAATGCACAAAGCTGATCATGGATAATCGCTTGAAATCGCTGAGAAATCTTATTCCATTCAATAATATCTATCTTAAACGGCAAATCTGACTCTTCAAATTTTTCTTTCAGATAAAACAGTTCAAGTTCTGGAATATCTTCCATACTACACAAGTCCAAATCAGAGAGTGGCTTATGAGTGCCTTGCACTCGAGAGCCAAATGCATAAAAGGTATAGGGATAGTGTGCTAAAATGCTCTGAATAATTCGTAGGTGTCTCTCTTCAAGATGAATCATGCTATTATAATTGATAAAGCTGCTGAATGAATTCGCTCATGGCAGCTGAGAATTGGGGGAAAATATGTACAATAGCATCTACATTTTCCTCTTTGTAGGTATGAGAAGAAAGATTTCTTTTTTCTAGAAATATAAACCACTGCTCAGGGTCGCTGATGAGTTTATTTAAACCAGCTTCACGAAAGCAATCTCGAGGCGAGCGCACCTCAATGCCTTTTTTCTCGAGTACTCGTTTCATCGTTTTCCAAATAAGCTCGTAACAAAATTCAAATGCTTGAATTGCCCCTGCTTTTTCTTGATCACTCTCTAAATGTCGACGAAATCGTTCAAAGACATCTCGAGCCTTCAGTAAATTACTGATATCGATGCCATAGATAAAATCTTGCATATACTCTTTTCTTTCATGTGTTGTTGAGGGTTATTCACAAATGCAGGATGCGTTTTTGCTTTGCACCGCAATCGTACCATAAATAAAAATAAAAACCAAGAATAGCTTTTAGGAATAGCTTTTAGGGAACCGCTTTTAGGAATATTTTTTAGTGGTTGGATCGTCAAGGTAACTCTTCAAGAAGTAAAAGCCACAACGGATACATCTTGCAAACACTCGTAGGAGGCACCTTTTCTGGCAGAGTTTTAGCAACTAGAAATGCTTGTGCGTGCGGGAACTCCTTTTTTGCAGCTTCAAAGGCTTGAAGCTCGCGTTTACATACTTCTGGGTCATCTAATCGTTTTGAGACCACTTGCCAGATTTGCGTGATTGTATTTCCTTCTCGTATCACAAAATCAATTTCTGAGCTACTGCTCCAGTAAAAGACATTACTACCAAAGCGCCTTCTCAATGTATGGTAGACCATTGATTCGATCAAATGACCATCGTCAGTAGAATGTGAAAGGCTGACCGCGTTTCGAAGACCAAGATCCATGGCATGGATCTTTTGTGGATGTCGTTGACGGATAGATGCTTTGAGGCTAAAAAAAGGCAAAAACCCAAGCATAAAGCTCTCTGAAAGGTAGCGGCAATAGTTCGTTACAACGTCCGTTGAGACTTGGAATATATGTGCCATTTTCTGCAATGAGACGAGCGATCCAGTATTTGTCAAAAGATGCACTGCCATATTGCGCAGTAAAACAGGATCTCTCACATTATAGCGGAGCACTATATCTTTGTAGAGAATGTCATCAAAGTATGCTGTCAAGATATCTTGCTTATGCTGCACGCTCGTCGCAAGAGTGACTGCTGGAAAGCCACCCCATTTTTGATAGTCATTTACGGCTTGACGTATCTTTGCAGGGGCAGTTATTGGTAACCGGGTTTTTGGTATAGCAATCTTGCAAAACTCTACGTATTCAGCAAAGCTCAGAGGCGTGATCTCAAAAGAAAGATGACGACCAGTCAACACCGTGGCAATCTCGCGCGACATGAGTTTGGCAGAGGATCCTGTGATAAATATCTTTATATCTTCAGTCTGACTCCGCGCACGCACCCACCGCTCCCATTCAGGCACGTTTTGGATTTCATCTAAGAAAAGAAACGCTTTTCCTTCTGGGAATATCTGCTCGCGATACAGATTGTAAATCTCATCTAATCCTTTCACATGCAAAAAGGGAATCAATTGAGGCTCTTCAAAATTCAGATGCAGCATCGCTTTTGGCGCCACACCATCCTTTTCCAGCGCATCCATGATCTGGTATAAAATAGTACTTTTCCCAGAGCGCCTAGCGTGAGTTTATTGTGAAGTTTTTCAAGTCTTCGCCTCCAATACGCTGTGGGCGCATTTTTTGCTGTCTTATTTGTATACACTAACTGTAAATAGGCGCCCTGTCACATTATCCTGAGGGCCTATAGAAAACGCCTCTATTAACCTCTTTTGTTCTTTGTCCGTGTTTTCGAGCATATATTCTACACTGTATTTCTTCTTATCGTTCATCGCGTATGCGGCAATCCTAATAGTGGTCAATTTTTCAAGTAATGTATT
>JABDDE010000009.1 GCA_013287775.1 Chlamydiota bacterium | reverse complement strand
CTTGCTCATTTATAAAAAAAAGTATGAGAAATACAGTTTTTTATGAACCGCTTTGTGATTACCAACCTACCGTATTGTAACCAAGTGGAATTCCCAAGCATGTACCTGTCACAAGACCTGCAAGGCCACCACCTACTGCGCCGATGACGCCTCCCAACTCATATCCTTTTATTGCTCCATATGCAGCACTCGTTCCTATATATCCTAGTACTCTTGTATGCTCTAATTGTGATGGACTAACATTTCCACATAGTGCTTGACCTGCAAGTGCGCCTAGAGCTACTGTACCAACCGTTGCGGCTATTCCTACAGGTGCAGTAGCTGTGTAGACAGCTGCCATGCAAGCTCCTCGAGCTGCAAATTTTAACCCTGCCTGTACTGCGCCTATAGCCTTACAACATCCACACACACCTTGAGCGGTGCGCATTAAAAGTTCAGCCGATGTTGATGTTAATTCAATTGCTGTTCGAGCTAATTCTGCTGATGACATATTTTTTCTCCATATTTTAAAAATTTAATAAAATATATTCATTAATAATGAATATAGAAATGTTATAGCATATATATATAAATAATAGAAATTTTTACGAGGATGGAAACACACAGTGCAATTTAAAATTTTTTGTAACATGTGCTTTTCAGGGAAAAGCACATATATTGGCCTTAAGGATACTTAAGGGTATTTTTCGAATAGTGTCAACTTAAGAAAAACGCATAACATAGCATGCTTCTGGCTGATATAGACCACACTGCGGTAGCGGTGGAATTCATTAGCCCCACATTCCGCCGGCCGTAGCGCACTCGCGCTACGGTCGGCGAAACGTGGGGGTGTTTTTCAGCTTGAAGTACTCGAGCTTGAAGACACACTTGAGTCGGAAGAAATACTCAAAGATGACAAGCATTCAGAGAGGAAGCGTGTAAAGGAACTCGACGACGAACTGGAACTGGAAGACGAGCTAGAAGACAAACTTGATGAAGAGCCGAAAGACGAGGATGAGCTGGAGTACAAAGAGAAAGATAAACTGGAAGACGAAGACGAACTAGAGGAGTTGGATGTCGCCGTTGCAGATGCATCAGTAAGAGGAAATAGAGTACATATCATCAGTATTGATCCTAGCGCAACTACTGTCGTGGTTGAGATTGGATCTGTCAATAGTCGCATGTGCCTTCTTATCACCTCCGTTAAACATTGCAGAGTCACAGCAATAGGGCCATAAGAATTCATATCGTCAATAGCCTGTTGGTCTGTTGTTGTCTGACGCCAAAAGGGAAAACACCCACCCACGCGAATGCCATTTGTGAATAACGAGAATATATAATTTATGATTGGTTCAGGAAGGAAGTAGTCTATTCCTTGGGGGGCTGCTCTGAATTTTATATTAGAAAAATCAAAATTGCTGGGTAAAAAGATTTGCTGCAGTTGTGGTAGTGTTCCTTGGTGATGCAGAGTGTATATTTTTTCAAGTACCTGACTTAGGCATGTCTGAGTTAAGGGAAATGTAAGTGGAAGCAGTCTAAAATCGAGTGTATGTACTGGTACATGTGCAATCTGGTCTAACAAAGCAAGTAATTCTGCCTCACTTCTCACACTTTCAAGTTGAGACGTGACCCACGCTTGATCAAGGTGGTATTGACAGACAATTGAAGTTGCAGCCTCAGGCAGGTACGTTGCCAAGGTTGTTCTAAGCTCAGATGGTAGATAAGAACTTGAAGATATCATACTATTTTTCTCCTTATGTATTTTAATATGCCCATTCGAGAAAACAAGTATTCTCGTAAGGCACAACCAGTATACCTGAAGATGATATCTAGATACAAACAAATATGTTGCTGTTTGCTTAATACACTTTTCTTCCAATCACCACTTAAAAGGTCCCACTTTGAATTGACACCAGTGGGGGAGCGGTTTAGGTGTTACCTAATGTAGGTTTTTCTCGTCATATTCGTGCTCTTCTATAGTATGAATTTGGCATAAAAAACGCCAGGATCAAGATAAATACTTTTTTTAGTGATCGGTCCCCCTTCTGGGGGATCGATCACTACTATTTATTCATTTCAGGAGCGACGCAAAATCGATGATATGCGAAAAGTAGCCACTATCGACGACCGCATCATGTACCCCATTAACATGGATAAGCACAGGCCAGCAGGAGAAGCCTTTAGGAGTTTTGATGCGCGCGATTTTTTCCTTCACTTCCTCTATCACATCTATAGTTATCGGATTTTTTGAAAATTTGATTTCACATATGAAAAGATTATTATATCGCGTTTGTATGAGGTAATCGATCTGACAGCCTTTTGTGCGGCTCGTTTTTCTTTGAAAAAAAGGATTGTCGTGCACAATATCTGCAGGTGAAAAGGGGAGTTGTTTCCAGAGGGCAATCCGGCTTGCGAGGACCAAATTTTCAAACTGTAGCCCCATAATGCTATCCCAGCCAGGTAGAGCACTGATGGAGGTATGCGAAAAGAGATGATTCAGAATTTTGGCTTGGTTAGGTTCAATGTATTTGAGGTAGAACCTGAGGTAATTATCGCTGAGGCGAAAATGGCTGAGGCGTGACTCTGCAGTTTCCTTCAACGACCAGGCATAGTCTCTTCGGATAAAGCCTAAACGGATGAGGTCATCGAGACAGCTACTTAAATACCCACTTGTCGTAAGTGCAACTTCTCGGGCAATTTCTGTGAGCCCTTTTACACCAGATACGAGTGATGCCACTATTTTCTTATAGGTTTCACATCGTTTTGAAAAGAGGTCTGAGAATATTGCTTGAAATTCGGTGAATAATATACCACTTGGCTCAAAACAGAGGCGTTGAATATTGGCTTCAGCGGGCATGTCAGGTTGTATTTCTTCTAAATATCGAGGCACGCCGCCCGTGATAGCAAGAATTTTAAAGCTGTCGTAATTGGTGCCTCGAAAGCCAATTCTTTTTAAGAAATGATGTGATTCTGAAAGAGTGAATTCTTGGAGCGATAGAGTGAGGGAAATGCGCCCCATAAAGCCGGTGCTTTTGAGGATATTGTCTTCAATCCAGGATGACACTGAGCCACAGAGTATGAGCATAAGCTCTAGATTGGCTTTCAACTCCATGTCCCAAGCATTTTTTAATTTACCTAAGAAGAGATGATCCTGAGACCCCATCCAGGAGATCTCATCAAACAAAATCACGACTCTTCCCTGCTTTGTCTCTCGTGCAAGTAGCGTAAAGAGTTCGCCCCAATCTGCAGTGTGAAAAAGAGGCAGCCCCGTTTGCTGTGAGAGCTGTTTGGCAAATTCATCGCGCTGCTCTTGATCGGTTGTAGTCTGTGTTGGAGGCAATCCAGAAAAGCGTAGAAAGCGATATTTTTTTCCGAATTCTTCGAGTAATCGACTTTTTCCGATACGACGCCGTCCATACACCACCACTAAACTGGCTGCTCGTTTATGCGTGAGGCCTTCAAGCAATTTGAGTTCATGCTCACGGCCTATAAAAGGGGATTTTTTCTTATTCATAGTACTGATAATCTACAATTGTATCTTTTCAGTAGTGAAAAAGCAAGAAAAATCACTACTGATAATCGACATTTGCATGTTTTCAGTAGTCCTTTCTCTACTCTCTTTTAAACGCTGCCAAGAAGGTATTCATTATAGCACCACGAAGAGCAAGCTCTTCCATTTTTCGCAAACCTGCAATGGTTGTCCCTTGTGGTGAGGCTATCTGCCACTTGAGTACAGCTAGGTGTTGTTGGGATTGCTGTAAGAGGAGCAGGCTGCCGTACAACATGTTATACACAATATCGAGTGCTTTCTGAGCAGGAAAACCCATGGCTAGCCCCGCGCGCAGTGAAGGCGCGGCGCTAGCGCGCAGGCCGAGCGGAACGTGGGGTTTATGAGGCATCAATAAAAACGGAGCTGCGGTGGCAGCGACAGAGAAATATGTCTGCAACGACAATTGTGTGCACTGACTAGGTCAAATACAATGGGTTTCGCTGCTGCCGCAGCTCTCTGTTTATTTCATGCTCCACAACCCCACGTTCCTTCGATCGCACGCAATGCGTGCGCTCTTTAGTCACGCGGGGCTAATGAATTCCACCGCTACCGCGGTGGGGTCCATATTGGTCACAACATGGTAAGGCTCTATACATTATCCCCATGGCCTTAGCCTGATGCATATGCGGCAGCGGTGGAATTCATTAGCCCCGCGTGGAGCACGGCCGTGCGCTCCGCGCTACGGTCGGCGAAACGTGGTATTGACAGACAATTGAAGTTGCAGCCTCAGGCAAATACGTTGCCAAGGTTGTTCTAAGCTCAGATGGTAGATAAGAACTTGAAGATATCATACTATTTTTCTCTTTTATGTATTTTAATTGTCATTTATTTTTATATATGTTACGATTTGTTAAAAAATAAAATTTTGTTGCTGTTGTGAGCGTAAAATTCAGTATGATTTTTTGTTCATATAATGTCATTAACAATATAAATATAGGTAAAATATATGATTAATATTAATAATAATTCGAGCATGTCGTCATCTTCATCGACTTCAGCTCCTGTAATTTCATCTTCATCCGCCGTAGTCAGCAGTTTGCTAGATCGGCAGGTTGTTGCTTGTTCGTATAATCCTTCCTCTTCCAGGTTTTCCTCGTCATCTTCATACACCTCTATTGCATTGACCACACTCTCAACCACCACCACGCTCTCTTTCGCCTTTGGGAGACTTGCTGTGCGAAATCCTTCGGTATTACCATCGTCATCATCTTCTTCATGGTTGCCTTCTTCAGTTGCTTCCGGTCCTTCTTATGGATCGGCAGCGTATTCCTCATCGTCTCTAGCAACGGATGTGTCTACTCGTGTTCAAAGAGTTGTGAATGTCACTCATAATTGGTCTCTAGAAGGGGCTCCGACCGATGTCCTGGAAATAATTGGGCAGTATCTCGGTGAGAGTAGTAATGACGTTCTAACATATATCAAAACGTTGCCACAAAACCAGCAAGCAGACATGCTTCTTCAAATCATAAATGACCCACAAAGCAATAGCTCTATTATCAATCACATCTTGCATGAAGCAAAATATGCTCTAGAAGATACGCAGCGATCTTTTCTACTCTTTTTTAGCAGAACGATTGGAATACGACAGGTCCCATTTGTACGAGACCTATTTCCTACTGTGAATGCAATGGAAGTTTTTGTTGCAAATTTTATGTTGGCTTTGCGTACCTTACAGAGTCTGGAGTGTCGAGAGATTGATAACTCACAGCTTCAACGACTACGTAGTGTGTGTTCACAGCTGCACACTGTGGTTCTTAAAAATTGTTATTTATTAAATAACAATGACTTACGTCATCTCATAGGACTGCCACTTCGGTCTTTAAGTCTTTCGGGATGCTCGCAAATAACCGATACTGGATTGCGTTCCCTCTACGCACTTCCTTTACAACATATATGGATTCGTGGCACAAATGTGACGGCATCTGGAATAAATCGATTACGCAATCATAGACCAGAAATACAAATTGTTGATTATAGAGATTGGAATGAACAGAGAGAGAGAGAAATAGCTGAGGCGAGTAGGGAAGCACGGTTGGGAGTGATATCAATGCAATAGAGGCGCACGAAGATGACGAGGAAAACCTGGAAGAGGACGACAAACTAGAAGACGAGCTTGTTTTTGATGGTTATCTATGTATGCTATTGTTATTTATTTTTATCTATGTTACTATTGATTCGCAAAATAAAATTGTGTTGCCGTTATAAATGCAAAATTCAGTTGGATTTTTTGTTCATATAATGTCATTAACAACATAAATATAGGTAAAATATATGGTTAATATTAATAATAATAATTCGAGCATGTCGTCATCTTCATCGACTTCAGCTCCTGTAATTTCATCTTCATCCACCGTAGTCAGCAGTTTGCTAGGTCGGCAGGTTGTTGCTTGTTCGTATAATCCTTCCTCTTCCAGGTTTTTCTCGTCATCTTCGTGCGCCTCTATTGCATTGACCACACTCCCAACCACCACCCCACTCTCTTTTGCCTTTGGGAGACTTGCTGTGCGAAATCCTTCGATATTACCATCGTCATCATCTTCATGGTTGCCTTCTTTTGTTGCTTCAAGTTCTTCTATTTCAAGGACGTATTGTGGATCAGCAGCGTATTCTTCATCGTCTCTAGCAACGGATGTTTCTACTCGTGTTCAAAGAGCACTCAATGTTCCTCGTAATTGGTCTCTAGAAGGGGCCCCGATCGGTGTCTTTGGAATAATTGGACGGTATCTCGGCGAGAGCAGTGACGTTCTGACATTTATCAAAACGTTGCCCCAAGGCCAACGAGTAGACACGCTTCTTCAAATCATACATGACCCACAAAGCAATAGCTCTATTATTAATCACATCTTGCATGAAGCAGAATATGCTCTAGAAGATACGCAGCGATCATTTCTGCTCCTTTTCAGCAGAACGGTTGGAATACGACAGGTCCCATTTATACGAGATCTATTTCCTACTGTGAATGCAATGGAATTTTTTACTAAAAATTTTATGTTTGCTTTGCACGCATTGCAGCGTCTGGAGTGTCAAGAGATTGATAGCTCACAGCTCCAACGACTACGTAATGAGTGTTCTCAGCTGCACACTGTGGTTCTTAAGAGTTGTTATTTATTAAATGACAATGACTTACTCCGTCTCTCAGGACTGCCGCTTCGGTCTTTAAGTCTTTCGGGATGCTCGCAAATAACCGATACTGGACTGAGTCACCTCTATGAACTTCCTTTACAACGTATATGGATTTATGGCACAGCTGTGACTCCATTTGGAATAGATCAATTACAAAATCATAGACCAGGAATAGAAATTGTTGATTATAAAAAGTGGAATGAGCAGAGAGAGATAGAAATAGGTGCGGCGATTAGGAGGGCAAAGTATCGCACCGAGGGAAACGGCCTGAGGTTTGTAATGGAAAATCGTCTATAGCAAACTAACCACCTTGTAGTGGATCCCATTGCACGCATCCACTAGCAACCAATACCGGGTATAACGCAGCTGCCCGGTTTTTACTATAGCTTGCTTTTCTATCAGATCCACCAAATTACGTGTTGCTGTTGCTTTGGAGGTTTTGGTTATTTTGATGTTGTTGCCCTTCAGGCAACATGTGGGTGATGATCGTCTAACCTAGGGCGTTGCCCTAGGCTGTTGCAATGGACCCCACCGCGGTAGCGGTGGAATTCATTAGCCCCGCGTGGAGCACGGCCGTAGCGCATCCGCGCTACGGTCGGCGAAACGTGGGGTTACAGGTGCATAAAATACAATAGAGCTGCGGTAGCAGCGAAACCTACATTGTTGTTGCAGAGACATTTCTGTATCGCTGCTACCGCAGCTCTGTTTTTTTTTACCCGTTTCCCTAACCCCACGTTCCACGCAGGGCTAGAGCGGCAAATGTCGCCACTACCGTGGCGAGGTCCTGATTGGTTACGAGTTTCTTTAAGGTGACACCATTGGGCATTTTTAGGTAATAACACACTGCGCAATAACCTGACTTAGAGATAGAGATTCAGTTGAGCTGGAAGAATCACTCAAAGAAGAGCTGGAACTAGAAGGTGAGCTAGAAGATGAAGGTGAGCTTGGTGCAAATGAGCTTGATGAAGCAGTGGAAGATGAGGATGAGCTTGGTGCAAATGAGCTTGACGAAGTGCTAGAAGATGAGGATGGGCTTGATGCAAATGAGCTTGACGAAGAGCTAGAAGATGAAGGTGAGCTTGGTGCAAATCTAGAAGACGAGGATGAGCTGGAGTACAAAGGGGAGGATGAACTTGAAGACGAAGACGAATTAGAGGAGTTAGGCGTCGTCGTTGCAGATGCATCAGTAAGAGGAAATAAATAACATATCATTAGCATGATTTCTATTACCTGCAGCTTTTGTTGTGTGTTTGCTGATGACCACATTCTTCTTTGTGATTCTGCCATAATTGGCAGAGACTTCATAAGAAGGCTGCCATCAGAATTCGTGTGGTTAATCTCATGGTCTCTCTCTTGCTGTTCAGTTGTCCCGCTTGGCAGCTTGCTATTCCGCCGACGACTGCCACCCACGCGAATGTCGTTTGTGATTAACATGAAAATAGACTCTAGGAATGGTGGAATTTCAGGACTGAGGGGTTGTTGCCGGTAAAGTGCGTCTTCTATATCACCAAGATCATGAGGTACGGGTATAAAGATTTGCCGCAGTTGAGGTAGTGTTCCTTGGTGACGCAGAGTGTGTATTTTTTCAAGTATCCGATTTATACATGTCTGAGTTAATACAATGGGAACTTTTCTAAAATCGAGTGTTTGTACTGGCGCATATGCAATCTCATCTAACAAAGCAAGACATTCTTCCTCACGTCTCACATTTTCAAGTTGAGATGTGATCGATGTTTGACTAGGTAGGTATGAACAGACAATTGATGTCATATCCTGAGGCATGTAGACAGACAGGGTTGGTCTAAGCCCAGATGACATATAATCAGAGGGCATATAAGAAGAAGAGAGACTTGAAAATGAGAAATGTGAAGATGAACTTGACGAAGAGCTAGAAGGCCAGGATGAGCTGAAACTGGAAGATGAACTTAAAGATGAGCTAGAACTTGAAGATGAGTTGGAGCTAGAGGAATGAGAGGTAGTATTTGTAGATTCATCACTCAACCAAGCGAACACTATCATTAGGTCATTTAGCATATTCTCTTTCGCGTTGTTATTTGCTGATGGCCATCTTTGTCTACAGTCATCCAACATGATTTGTAGCTCCCTTTCTAGCACAGCGTCACTCAGAGAACCCCGAGTCAAACCATTTGAGTCACTTCCACTACGAGGTGGATTCATAATGCGAATTCCATTTGTCAATAATAAGAAAATATTGTCAAAGTTTTGTGTTCTTTCTGTCTCGATTTCTATTCCGGCTTGGATGAATGGTATAAAGATTTGCTTGAGATGTTGCAAAGTTCCCTGTTGGTGCAGAGTATATATTTTTTGAAGCACCTGATTCATGAATGCGCGTGTCCATCCAAATTGGAGTCTGTTAAAATCAAGTGTACGTACTGGTACATGTGCAATCTGGTCTAACAAAGCAAGTACTTCTGCCTCACTTCGTGCATTTTCAAGTTGAGATATGACCGATGCTTGATCATGCAGGGGTGTTGTTAAGCTTGTACCAAGCACGGATGATGTAAGCACGGATGATAGACAAGAACTTGAAGATATCATACTATTTTTCTCCTTATGTATTTTAATATGGCACTCGAGAAAACTGTATTCTCGTAAGGCATAGCCAGTATACATGAAGGTGATAATTTCTGTGTAGAGAAGAAATTCACTATGGGCGCAAAATCCAACTGGATTTTGCGCCTATTGGTAGCCATATAGTGACTGCACAATGTTGAAAATGTATAGGACCAGAACAACTTACTTATTTTAGGTAAAATTATTTCACTATGCTGTAGGCTGACCCAACTGGATTTTGCGCACATAGAGACAAATATAATTATTTAAAACAAATTATATTACGCCATTTGCTGGTAAGGTATTTATTCCTAATTCCTGATATTGATTTATCAAGGTGTCGGTATAAATGTGCGTCATGAAAAGGAGGCGCTGATTTTGGAAGGAGCAACCTTCCTGGTCAGCACGAAGAGCCAGTGCCCTGAGCGGTTGTAATTCTAAGTCTGTTAGTGGCAATGCGATGTTGTCTTCTGTATATTGGGGATGAGCGGCGCCGTTCCAGGTGATAATATCCATCATATCTACTCCCATTAATCTTGAGCAATATTGATCGCTGGTTTCATCTCCAAGCAATGCTGCATTTCTTTGTCCTTCAATCACAATGAATGGTTGCTGAGCATGACTCGCTGTTGGAATTACCCGTCGTAGCGCTCCATCAATAGGTTGTAGACAGAATACAACATCGTAAGGTTCATTATAACGTCTGATATTGTGTTCTGCTCTCTGCACTTTTACAAGGATACTAAATCCACGCTTGATAGCACTCTTAAAAGCAATTTGTTTGCTTACAAAACACGGTAGTTCGTGTCGGCTGTATGCATTTGTATGCTGTGCAGTAAGTAACCGCTGCTCTAAAGAAGTAAGAGAGGGGAGCCCCAAAGCTTCTTGTTGTATATATTCACAAGAAAGGCGACTAAATGTCTTTTTCACAGCCAAGACAAGCCTTGATGTATGTTCTTTTGAAATAGCGAGCTCAGAAGTAGATGCAAAATTTGAGTTTGTTGCTTCAGTGTGGCAGCCCTTGATGAGCTGAAGGCATGCTGTACATTGCCTGGTAACGCTCTTATTTTCTCGAGTTTTTGTTAATAGATATGCCATAGCCATGTAAATGAGCTGTTGTGGAATTTCTCTTTCAAGAGGGTTGAGTACATCTTGTCCAGTGAGGTTTGCTGGTATTGTTTGAGGAGAACGTAATTTTCTTTTTATAATAGCGATTTGCCGAGAAATTGTTCGCTGGATTGCACAGAGCTCTGTGTGCGCGCTTGGCGATGAGAAATACTTTGTAGCAAAATGTGCGATAAAGAGTGCTCGTATATGGCAGGCGCAATCGCCAACGAGTGCATCGAAATCTAACAACCTGCGTTGTCTCAGGCTGCTAATTGCGTCTCGTATGGTTATATATACAAAACCTGCTCTTTGGAGTGCTATGTTAAAGGCCGTGAGATTTTGTATTCTGGATCTACGTGAAGGCTGCAAAAAGGCATCCAGCGCCCCTACATTATTAGGAGTAGAGGTTACTGAAAGATCTTGCATGAGTTGTGATAAATAGGATGAGATACTAGTCATAAAATTCGTATTATAATTGTTTTATTTTCATACAATTATATAGAGCGTACAATGCAGTTGTCAAGGAATTTGTAATGAGGTGTGAAGGAAAAGTCGCTCATGGCATCCACTATCCTTGCACCACTCCCATTTGCACGAGTAGCGTGGCAATAAAGAATTTTTTTACCTTTAAATGATGCTGGCGATTTTTCATTGTCCATAGGGAAGGTGGAACTTCATACATTTGTTGATCAAGATAGGCTCTTTTTTGTATATCAAGCTCACTTCGATCAACTGCCGCCTCAGGTGTTTCACCAGTTTGCAGGATAATACTGTATTTTCTCAGTATTGCTTGTGCAGGTGTTTCCTGAGCTCGTCTTTGGATTCTGTGCTCTTCCAGGTAGCGTGCAATATCCGCAGGTGAAGAGCGACGAATTCGCTCCTCTTGCAGTCCTTTCTTGGCAGCATCTATCTCTTGGATATCCTCCAAATAACGACCCCAGTCTACCGCCTCTCGAGTTATACCCCAATACTGAGGCAGAGGAGTATTGTCATAGCACCACTTCCAAAAGAGATCGCGAGTGTCCTGGCGCCCTTGTGGGCCTACTTCTTGCTGTATAGATGAAATAATCGCGTATGGGGTATACGTCTCTTCAAATTTTTGCTGTAATCCCGCTCTGTTGTGTTCATAGAGACGATAGAGGTCGGTTTGTGCGTAAAAAGGATCATCATAGTGGCCCAGGGCCTCTGTTCCAGGAATGGCAAGCTCACGCCCTATAAGGCGTAAAAAGGCAGCAAATGCATGCGCTTCGCCTTCACTTATAATTTGTGCATTGGCTTCTCGAAGACCATTCAATTCTCTATATACGCAAGTTTCAAAGGTGACCGGTTTATTTAATACGATTTGCTGATAGAGATCGATAGCATCTGCCATACGACGTGTCGCGCAGGCACTCTTGCTTTCTATGAGAGTGGCTAATACTATTATTTTTTTCTTGTTAATGTCTTGAGGTCGCGCATCTATTCCTTGTATATGTGTAATTACATGTATAATAGTTCTTTTAATATTATTCCAAAATTCGCGCCTTGCCTCGAGATTTGTCGCAGAAGGGGCGCCTACAATGGGGGCCATATTGATGACATCGTCAATATATGCCTTCAGTGTAGTTTGAGCAGTATCTTGAGTCATCCCTCTTTCAGTAAGCTGTCCTTGAAGTGCTGTGAAATCGATATCGCGAAAAAGATGGGTAAGGCCTTCTGTGAATACTGCATCGGGATTGGTCGTTGAGGTAAGTGGGGGGATTGTATTTTCTAAGCGTACCTTGTTATAATGGTCTCTAGATAATCTGTAGAGCATATTATATTCAAATTCTACTGTTCTGATATGATCGATAAAAGATTGCATTTCAGGTTTATATGATTGAATACGTACTACAACTGCATCGTATCGTGGCCTGCCCATACGAGTGGCGATGCCACCTAAACGTGTATAGAGGGAGCGATATCTCGTATTTATCTGATCCATCTCTTCTGGAAGTGCACTTGCTTTTTTCGTGCTATATTTTTGTAGCAGAAGGAGCGCCGTGGTGTACTCTATTTCTTCTTGCCGTATGATAGCTGGGTATCTTTGTGAAAGAGTGTTGAGAGAGGCTTCTCCAATTATTTGACTTGCAGGTACCTCTCCTAGAATGCTCTGAAGCATCATTTCAAGTTCACGAGCTTCTACGAGAGTTTTACTTAGTTTAAATAACGCTTTGTTTTGGTGTTTAATATCATCACGACATGCCTCTTGGAGGTTCAGGAAGCCAATTTCAAGACTTGTCTCAAGCATATTTCGTGCAAGTTCGCGCGCTTCCTGATTCGTTGCTATTGATTCCTGCAGGCATTCTAGAATGCGCTCATACTGGTTTATTGGTCCTTCTATCTGGGACTCAATTGTGCGCAAGAGGGCAGCCCGCTCTTCTTGAGAAAGCTGCCTTCCTCGTAGTAGTAGTTCTAGCGTGCGGAAGCACTCCATATTGCTATGTATTGCTAAGAGAGTTGTTGCAGTAAAGCGTTGATTAAAGTTCGGTATATGAAGACGCAGTTCATCCACGAGAGCAGTACATTGTGCCTCATCCATATGGAGTGCCACGTCTTGTAATTGAAGCTGGAAATCTGCTCCTAACGGCTGCTCAGCATAGCGTATTTGTACTAATAGTTGAGCATATTGTATTTTTTTTTCTAATCGTTGAGATGCTGGATAGCTATTTTGAATGTATTGAAGAAATGCTGCATCGAATAATATTGAAACATCAGATGTCTTGGCTTTAATTTCACCCATTTCGAAAAGGCAGCGACTTTGCACCGCAGTATCAGATGTCGTTTCAAGATATCTACACGCAAGTTCAATATTCGCTGCAAAAAGATTTTTTAAAAGAGCTTTGGCCGCTCGATTGCTTCGTGCAGAATCTGTCAGTGTTTTTATTATGTGTGCATAATGATCTGGAGTTATCCGCGTTCGCAATTGGTTAATTCTGTCTAAGATGGCTCCACGCGCTTCACGAGACTGAGAAGAGCTTGGTGTCTTACTCAAACGCTCTATTTGACGCAAGCATTCCATATCAGTACGTATAATGGGAAACAGCTGATCAAGATCGGTAATTTCCTGATCAAAATTGGGGATTTGACGCAGACTACGGAGTAAGGTATCGCACTCTTCGGCAGTAAAATGCATAGCTACATCTTGTAATGAGATAATGAGCTCAACATCCAGCTCTTGGTTGAGACTTTGCCGCTCATGGAGCTTGAGCAATAATTTTGCATAGTGTATTCCATGTTGTATGGAATTGAGAGATGTGAGCAGTTGAGGATAGAGGGTAGCGATTTGGGTGTTCATAGCACGTATCTGCTCCTCATTCATGGTACCTTGAATCTGCGCAAGTTGCCAAATAATGTGACTCCGTATTGACGAATCCGATGGTGTTGTATTTCGTAATTTATCAATTTTTATTTTGTGTTTTATAAGAGAATCCCACATAGGAATACTAGTTATACGAGGCGAGGTTCGATCCATTCGGTGCGCTCGGTCGTAAATAAACGTACAAGCATTGTTAATGATAGCATGAGGAGTAGTTGCAAAATCTCTAGCAATTATAGCTTCTGCTTCTTCAATGATACGATGGGGCAAACCACTAGAAAAGTTTTTTTGTTCTGGGGAAAAAGAGTGATAATAGCCCAGGCTAGATAGGCAGTTTATATAAGATATTGCAGAATTCGTTTGCGTGATAAGTGTCTTGATGTGAGTGGGAGTATATTGCAATATTTCATTATACGTTTGGTTATACCCAACAGAGTCACGCTCGCTCGCATCATATAATGTCCTTGCCTGATCAAAAATAGGCTTGAGGTAGCGCTCTCGTTCTACCTTGCTCAAATTAGGTTGCTGATGTAGTGCGGTTTCGTATTCGGTTTGATGTTGTTGTAATCTCGACCACATAATGGCAAAGTAGCGAAACACACGTAACGAAGTTATTGCATATTTGCGTTCAAGTAATTGTCGTTCGTCATCAGGGAGGAGGTCTATTATATCTCGTACTGATGAGTCTGGATGTTCAAAAGCTTCTCGTATACTTAATTCTTGGAGGTTGTTTGTTTCTAAAGCGATACGTACTTTAAAAAAAGTTATCATATTTGATAATCTTTCTCGTGCAGCATCAGTACTATCAAGCAAGACGCGTGGACACGCACGGCGCTCTCTTAGGACAATAAGATAATTTTTGCACTCGTCGATACTCATAGAATGGCGTAGCACTTTTAGCTCATTGAAAGTATCTTCATAACAGTGTTTTCGTATTTCCTTATAATATTGAACGGCGTTGTATAGTTCGCGACTCTCCTCTCGTGATCCTCTGAGCTCCATATACTCCATAACAAAGCCTTCTAACGCTATTGGCTCCTGGGACATGATTGCAGCCATATCTTTCGCTCTGTATGCAGCCTCTAATGGAAACAACTTTATAATGGGCCATGCTACATGAAGCTCCAATGAATTTTGCATATCTTGAGGCAGCTGTGCGATTCTCTCGGGAGTCGCTATCCTTAACGCTTCTTCTAAAGACTGTGCCGCTCCAGGCTTATGCTCTAGGATAGATTCTTTTATCTCTGGAAAATGAGAAAGTCGCTCATGCAGCTGCCGCACTGCATCTATTTCGCTACAAGCCGCTTTATAGGCATCCTCAATGTGCAACAAAGTTGCAGCTACTGTCCGCTTTTGTTCCTCTGAAAGTGAGCGAAGTATATCTCCCATTTCACGAATAGCTGTAGGATGTTGTTTTTGTTGCCATTTATGTATTAGATGCTCTATCTGCATAGCCCTGCCATAGAGCAATAAGGCATTATTGGACAGCTGCATTTCACGTTCCATCGATATGCTATATTTTGGAAGCAGTTCATATGCCTCTGCTATAAGAGATATGCGTCTAGCATCAGTTGTGGGCATTGTCTGTAGTTCCTGTAAGACTGCAATGAATTTCTTTTCATGCTCAGGACGTAATGTCTTTATCACGAGAAATGTACCAGTGTGCGGAATGTTGAGGGAAGATAAAAACGGTACCATCAACGCCCGTTCCTCTTGTTGCGTTATAATTCTTGTAGCATGAGTAGGGGAAAAAGCGGGAGGCGTATCGGTTGATACAACCGCTGCATGTGCTGCCTCCACGAACGCTCTTTGGAAGTTTTGCGCTGCAGAGTTTGTATCTGCTGGCTGTTGTAAGGCACCACTTGTTGATGGAGACGGTGAAACACTAAATGATGAAGAGGTACTATTTGACATAAAAACTCCTACACTAAAAACATGTTGTAGATTTGCCAACACTGTATGGCAGATTATCTAGTGAGGGATATTATGCAAGATTATGTATCAATCAGTCAATCTAAATCCTTTCTTAACATAAGTATACAGAGCCGCTACCGAGAACTTGTTACTGAAAAATATTTCAAAATTTCCGAAAACTTAAAAAATTAAAAGTTGCATATCAATCTAAAATGTGAGATAATTGCTATTTTGTTTTATTTATAATAAAAATATGAGGTAATATGTCATTACATCCAATCAGAGATACTACTGGTCTTCATCATGAAGAGGTATCTCAACGTGCTCCTGTTCAAAATCCACAAACCAATAGCACTTCGTCTTCTTCAAGTTCTGATACAACTACGGCGCAGCAATGCTCTTCAGTCGCGCGTACGGCATTAGACGCAGCGGTAACATCACCTTCCTCTTCTTCCTCATCACTTGCCAGTGCTATTCCTTCAAGAGAAAGGAAATTTGAGCGTTTGCTAAGAAGCTGGAAATCACTGCATGCTGAGCTACATGCCATTCTTCCTACACTCGGTAATGAAGAAGAAGCCGGTTATAGGTTACGTCTGGAGCACAGATGCTATTTAGAATATAAAGATATATTATGTGAGATTAAACAGCTTCTTGCCTCTATGACACTCACAGAATATCAACAAATGATACAACGCCTTAAAGACCGTTCACCGGATTTACATCCCATAATCGCAGATGTTGATGTGCATCTTCGCCATGATATGCATCCAGCACATTATCAACGAGGCTCTCTTGAAATCATAGCCCCAGCCCGACCTGAAGGCTTTGACAGTGGGCCTGAAGCTTTAGATGAGATAGTTACACGCTTTTCTTCCATTCTTCAAAAAACTCCAGTTCATAAGGAGTTTGCAACTATAGAAGCGCTACGAAGAAATTTTGGCAGTGAATTTAGTGTCGCTCATGATACCAGTCCTGTAGCTTATTGTGAGCAGCTTATTCAGAGCTTACAGAATTGTATCAATCGAATTCGATCGCGCAGCCCAGTAGTGGGTGTACCTACAAATGAAACTGCACGGCAAGCCTTTTATCGCGAAAAAGAAAATATGCTACTTCATGTACTCTTAAAAGTGCGTCTCCTTGATCCTGGTTCACCAGAAGCAGTGCAGCTGACTATAAATTTTTTAAAAATCTTAATTATTAATAGTGGTCATTGTGGTATTGCATTAGACCTCGCTGTAGTCGAATGTTATAAGCAAATATGCCTCAACCATAACCCTACCACGCCAGAGGAGCGCATATATAATGAGCTTGTTGAGTATCGGCGAATGATTGTCGACTCCTATCTTCCACCTGCGCATAGAGAAACGGTTGTGTATGTACGAGAGGTTCTACGCCATTTGGGACAAGAATTTGGTCTCCAAGGTGCACATCGAATACATGAACAAGATGAACAAGGAATTGATAGATTTTTGAGCTCTGCACCGACTGTGGATATACAACGAGATCGAGTCCGTTTTGGTGGTTATTATAATCCCACGACTATTGTGAACTGGATGACAGCCATTGTACGCCAAGATCCTGAACTACAAGCATTGTGTATACAACACTGTACACCACCCGATACCTGGACAACAGATGAAATAGAAGAAAGAAGAGCACTTCTTGCCTATGCACAAAGAAGTGGCAACGCGCTGCATCTTAAAAATTGCTCTATTCTATGTGAAGACGGACGCTCCGTAGATGCGGCGCTCGCAGCTCTTGCGCAGCCACGAGGCACAGCTTCAGCCATGTATGCTGCAACTGCAGCTCTACGCCTGCAAGGGGAGCAAAAAAAAGATGCCTGGCTTTTGCGCACTTTAAAGCAATATAATATTATTCCCACAGAGGGGCAATCTATCCAGGCTGCAGCTTTGAGTAGTGCAGCAACTTTGCGCCCAGAAGAGCATGCGGAGCTGCAATCACGAATAGAACGGATTCAAAAATCTGTAACTATTGAAACCAATCGAGAAATACGCCAGGCACTGCTCAGTCAAGGCGTGAACTGGAATCCTTCCTCCCAAACAATAGAGGAAGCTATAGAAAATCAAACAAGACCATGGAATCCTGAAGAGATAGCCCTTGTGCAAGCTGAAGTAATGCGGCTGCGCCGGCCACCTACACCACGCTCTGAGAAAGCAATCAAAGAATACTTGGCCCAGCGCTCCATCTTTATGCCCTCTGGAGCCACTGTTGAACAGGTGGTTGCAGCAGAGAAAAAAGAGCTCTATCTCCAAAAAGAGGGTTTTATAGACGCAGCAGGCAAAGTTACTGCTCAAGCTGTCGAGCATATGCTTGTGAGTCTACAGGTACTTACACGAACTATTTTTGCTCCCACCCCAATAGCAACTGTGCCAAGTGATGCAGTAGCTGTGCCAGTATTACAAGGAGAGAATACCGCTCCTGCTACGCTCAATATGGAACAGGCAACTTCTCTACATGAAGGTTTATCAACCTTTACACGTCGATTCGAACGAGTGCTTGATAATAATCCCTCCAATGGGTTTGCTATTGCTCAGCTGCAAGCAGTACGTTCAGTGCAAAATCAAATACATAATGAAAAAGCCCGTACTGATCGGATTCTTGCATCTTTTGTTACTCCTTTACGTGAATCGGCAGAAGCGCTGCGTTTACAAGGCGATTTTTCAAATGCTCAGCGTCGTTTTGAGCTTGCATTGACACTGGAACCACGTAATGCGTTTGTATTGAGTCGATTGGGCGAAATCTTTAGGCGTCAAGGCAATAATGCTGCAGCAAAAAGCCATTTTGAACAAGCCTTAGCTATTGAGCCTCATAGTGCTTTTGCATTACGAGGATTGGCAAATGTCTTAAGTCGACAAGGAGACCTCTCAAATGCGAAAAGCCGTTATGAACAAGCCTTGGTTATTGAACCTAATAATGCATTTGCATTACGCGAATTGGCAAGTATCTTATGTCGACAAGGAGACCTCTCAAATGCAAAAAGCCGTTACGAACAAGCTTTGTCTATCGAGCCTAATAATGCTCTTGCATTACGCGAATTGGCAAGTACCTTATGTCAACAAGGAGACCTTGCAAATGCAAAAAGCCACTACGAACAAGCGTTGGTTATTGAGCCTAATAGTGGTTTTGCATTAGCTGGGTTGGCCACTGTCCTACGGCGACAAGGAGATCTCACAAATGCAAAAAGCCGCTACGAACAAGCGTTGGCTATTGAGCCTAATAATGCTTTTGCATTACGAGGATTGGCAGCTGTCTTATACGAACAAGGAGATCTCACAAATGCAAAAAGCCGCTACGAACAAGCCTTAGCTATTGAGCCTAATAGTGCTTTTGCATTAGCTGGGTTGGCCAATCTCCTAAGGGAACAAGGAGACCTCACAAATGCAAAAAGTCGCTACGAACAAGCTTTGGCTATTGATCCGAATGATGCTGTTGCATTACGTGGATTTGCTGATGTCCTACGGCAACAAGGAGACCTTGCCAATGCAAAAATCCGCTTTGAACAAGCTTTGGCTATTGAGCCTAATGATGCTTTTGCATTACGAGGGTTGGCCGATATCCTACGACAACAAGGAGACTTCTCAAATGCAAAAATCCGCTTTGAACAAGCGTTGGCTATTGAGCCTAATAGTGCTTTTGCAGTGCGTCAGTTGGCTGATGTCCTACGGCAACAAGGAGACCTCACAAATGCAAAAATCCGCTACGAACAAGCTTTGGCTATTAAGCCTAATAATGTTATTGCATTACGAGGGTTGGCGGCTGTCTTATACCAACAAGATGACCTCACAAACGCGAAAAGCCGCTTCGAACAAGTTTTGGTTATTGAGCCTAATAGTGCTTTTGCATTACGATGGTTGGCCGATGTCCTACGGAAACAAGGAGACCTCTCCAATGCAAAAATCCGTTACGAACAAGCGTTGGCTATTGAGCCTACTGATGGCTTTGCATTAAGTAGGTTGGCAGATGTCTTGCAGCAACAGGGAGATCTCACAAATGCAAAAAGCCATTACGAACAAGCCTTGGCGATTCTGCCTAATAGCGACTTTGCATTACAGGGGTTGGCAGAAGTCCTTCAGCAACAAGGAGACTTCACAAATGCAACAAGGTGTTACGAACAAGCTTTGGTTGTTGATCCGAATGATGCTGAAGTATTAGTAGGTTTAGCCAATCTCCTGAAGGAACAAGGTGACCTCACAAATGCAAAAAGCCGTTACGAACAAGCGTTGGCGATTGATCCGAATGATGCTGTTGCATTACGTGGGTTTGCAGAGGTCTTGCAGCAACAATGAGTAGGAATTCACTTGCCTCAAATCATGTGACATGGTACAAGTGGTTGCATAATTTGTGTTACAACAGACAGGCTTTGTTATTGGAGGTGTGCCGCCAATAGGATATAGACTCGATACTGCACCTTTAATCGATGAAGACCTCATGGGCTATGCAGAAATATGGGCCGCTGCCGGAACTCCCTATTCTGTATTTAAGCTTTCTCCTCGTGATTTATTACAGATCACGCAAGGCAAGATGATAAGTGTGAGAAAATAACGTCATATGCAATTTTCTTTCCGAAAATTGCATATGACGAAAATCACGAATACGTTTCTTTGGGATAAAAACTGTTGCAAAATATAAAATAGTAATTAGTATTGTTATCTTTTCTTTTCTTTACATCTGTTATAATACTGTATAACAAATTATTTGTTTTTAATAATATTATATGAGTATATTATCTGATTATCCTATACAGCTTTATCGTCCTCCCTCAGAGCAACCATCTGAGGAGTTGGAGCTCACTTTACGTGTGCAGCGCATGACGCTGAGCGAAGCGATCACACAGCTTGCCACGCAGCTTCTGCATTTTGATTTCATGAGCGGGTATAATTATCCCATGGTGCTGTATCAAAAAAAGTCAGTTGTCCTTTATCGCGGTACTGCAGAAACTATCCTACAACATGCAATCCGTCATGCTCAGATGTGGCTGTATCGATACGTCATGTCAAAAAAATTAATTGCATTAATGAAGCAAAGCCTGATTCTCACTGAAAAAAGTAATCGGTTACATGGCCCACATGCCCCTGCGGCAGTTATTCTTCAAGCTATAGATGATCCTGAAGAGATCTTAGCTAGCACTATGTTTTTTTCAGACTTAGCATGCATTGCAAAAACACACTATATTTCATTGCAAATACTGGGAGAGCGCGAACAGCTTGGTAGTATTATACGTGATGCACAACATGAGCTCGGCAGTCGCCCTATTACGGCATTAATAATCAGAGCACATGGCCATGCCAATTCGATTGCTTCCTATACGACAGACCAAGCAAAAGCAGAAGATTTTGCTTGTTTAGATCCACAAGCAAATATTTATTTCGACGCATGTTGTACAGGACTGGGCCTTGCAGAGCGCATCGCAAGTATCCAGCCAAGACCTGTGTATGCGGCTACAGGCAGCGTGTGTCCCGTATTTTTTACCAATTGTAGTCGTTGTCATCAGCTAGAAATGATTACGTTTAATGAGACATGCAATCCAAACGTAAAAAAATTCCTACGAAATGAAAATAGTGTGGTTGCAACAATACCTTGTAGTGCTGCAGATGACACCATGGATACTATCTGTAGAGCTATGTTACAGCAAATATTTGATAATGCAGAGAGTGGTGATAGTCGTGCTCAAAGCATGCTGGGACAAGTCTATAAAAACGGTTATTTAAATGCGGAGCAGTCATACATAAAAGCAGCAAGCTGGTATCGAAAGGCTGCAGAGCAGGGGAGTCCAGATGCTCAGTCCAACTTAAGTAGGGCTTTCCGGTATGGACAAGGTGTTGTGCAATCTGAGTTTGAGGCTAGTTACTGGTGTCGGCGTTCGGCTAGGCGTAGCCTCGAATTAGAAAATCGCAGATCGCAACAGGCAACAATGGAGGCTTTTCATAATATGGTATGTCCTGCCAACCCTACAGAGCCGACAGACGAGGCTGGTGCCAGCTTTGTTCACGCCCTCTTACGCGAGGCTAACTTCAATATAAACAATGTAAGTAATATCGTGCATTCTTCTTTGGAATCACTGTTTTCTCTAGACGATGCTATAGCAAGTTCTGAGATAGCACAGTTTATAGAGGATACCTTTATACCAACCATGCGTGGCCTGCGTCGTCTTGATTGTAGCAGCTTTGATACTGTAACTAACGATCAGCTGCAGACAATATGTCGCGCATGTCCCAATCTGCAAAACATTGACGTAACTCATTGCCATAATATCACCGATGCTGGGCTTGCGCCTTTGATCGCGCGTGGTATAACAATTGTGCGATAGGGCGTATACATAACGGGTGTCGCTGCTACCGCAGCTCTGTTTTTTTTACCCGTTTCCCCGACCCCACGTTCCACGCAGGCCGTAGCGCTGTCGCGCTACGTCCGCGTTTCACGCGGGGCTAGAGCGGCAAATGTCGCCACTGCCGTGGCGAGGTCCTGATGGGTTACAAGTTTCTTTACGTTGACACCACTTCAGCCTTTGGGGTTACGACGCTATCAAAACTGATTTAGATGTACATACACTTCTAGCCTGAGTTTACAAGTTATCTGAATATTTCTATATAACTACCTGATAATCAGGATGTTATGAATATGTAAAAGTTACCCTAAATGGTGTCAACTTAAGGCAAGCGTATAAGCTGATATGGACCCCACCGCGGTAGCGGTGGAATTCATTAGCCCCGCGTGGAGCACGGCCGTAGCGCATGCGCTACGGCCGGCGTAACGTGGGGTTACAGATGCATAAAATAAAAATAGAGCTGCGGCAGCAGCGAAACCCATATTGTTGTTGCAGATACATTTTTGTGCCGCTGCTACCGCAGCTCTGTTTTTTACTCGTTTCCCAACCCCACGTTTCGTTCGGCCCGCGCGCTAGCGCCGCGGCCTTCACTGCACGCGGGGCTAGAGCTGCAAATTTCGCCACTACCGTGGCTCGGTTCTGATAGGTTACAAGTTTCTTCAAGTTGACGCTATTGGCTTTGCAATGTTGGTCATGTAGGTCTGTTACTGTTGCAATTTGTGTAACTCAGCATTTGAGATTTGGTTGCATTCCCAAAGATTCAAAAAGCTGAGCTGAGTAGGCGTGTTGAGTGGTGTCAGGTCTGAGATCCATTTGCAGCTTGATGATTCTATATACTATTACCAATTAAGCAAAAATGTCCCTACAATGGCTTATAAAGGCTTGTTTTTTGGTTTTCATGTATCGGCCTTTCAGGCCTCTATTATTTTGTTTTTTGGCCAGGCCGAAGGCCTGGCCACCCAGGGTTTAGTCGCCCCTACAGGGGCTCCTGCACCCTGGGCTATACATATTTCGGCCTTTCAGGCCTTTGTCAGCCCATATCAGTCATAGTAGGTCAATACTTTCATAGTGTCAAGGCAATCCAAGACTGGAAGTGTTTAGGATCGCTTCAAAGCCGTAACTTTTATGTAGTACACGGCAATGCACATTTTGGCGATGATGTGCTTTTATCAGAGTGTCATGGTGAATGTATAATAAGGGAGGCTTTAACGCTCAACATGTATGTCGCTAGTAGTAAGAGGCGCAACCGCGTTTAAGAGCCAGCTTGTATAGGCAAAAACGTATTATTAAAGAAATAATCGCTATCACAGGCAATAACGATGCCTGAAATGATGCACAAAATACCTGTAGCAATACATTTGGTAAACTGCTGCGTTCTAAGGATCATTGAGGAGAAATTGAGTACTGCATGGAATAGTACTATGGCGGGAATGCTCTGATCTGTCTTATAGTACACCCAATTCATTAAGACCGCAATTGCAAAGATACTTACAAAAAAATTAATGACATAAATGATTCCCAAATTCCAAAGTTCATTTTGATAATAGCCTTTAATAAAAAACGCTGGCAGATGCCACACAGCCCAAAAAAAGCCAAATAGCAGAGAGGTATTGAACAGATTAAAATAGGCCCTGAGGCTGTCTACACCATATCCTCTCCAACCGAGCTCTTCAATAAGCGGAGCTAACAACAACGGAATTACTATGCCGAAAATAGCGGAGCCTTTCATAACGCTCATCTCTTTTGTTATGGAAAATTGCTCAGTTGGATAACCGAAAAATAACGATATCCAGGTTGCTACACAAATGACGCAAGGCATCAATAACAGAATGAATAGCAGATAGGGAGCGGAGATGTTGTAGAGCAGCAAGCGTCTCCAAAAGTCTGCTATAAGTACTGCATTGTTTGAAGCGAAGATCATCAACAGAGCAGTAATGCAGGGCACACTCAAGCCCAGAAGTATACAAGGCAGTTGAAATTTTTTTAATTCTTTGTGCTTGCTCAAGTAGGCTAGAACAGGACAAAGAGTAATAGCCACGAGTAGGACAATCGAATAAAACCATATTGGATGGTAGACAGATGAAGGTAATACTCTATGATACATAACTCATTCCTCATTACGTGAGACAGAAACCAATGCTGAGTGTAGCACAGCTATCCCATTTTTACCCACTCCTTTTTCTACCAGCAATTCGGGCTGCCTAAGAAAGTCCGAACTGTTGTAATTGAAATAATCCGATTTGCTATTTATTTTTATTTATGTCATGATTGTTTAGCAAATCAAAATTGATTTGCATACTATGGGTGCAAAATCCAATGAGATCTCCCCATATAATGTCGTTAACAACATAAATATAACGCCATGTGAGACTTTTCCTGACGGAAAAGTGCACATGGCGAAAATATAGGTAAAGTATATGTTTAATATTAATAATAATTCGAGCGTGTCGTCATCTTCATCAACTTCAGCTCCTGTAATTTCATCTTCATCCGCCGTAGTCAGCAGTTTGCTAGGTTGGCAGGTTGTTGATTGTTCGTATAATCCTTCCTCTTCCAGGTTTTCCTCGTCATCTTCGTGCTCCTCTATTGCATTAACCACACTCCCAACCACCACCTCGCTCTCTTTCGCTTTTGGGAGACTTGCTATACGCAATCCTTCGGTATTACCATCATCGTCATCATCTTCGTGGTTGCCTTCTTCTGTTGCGTATTCTTCATCGTCTCTAGCAACGGATGTGTCTACTCGTGTTCAAAGAGTTGTGAATGTCACTCATAATTGGTCTCTAGAAGGGGCTCCGACCGATGTCCTGGAAATAATTGGGCAGTATCTCGGTGAGAGTAGTAATGACGTTCTAACATATATCAAAACGTTGCCACAAAACCAGCAAGCAGACATGCTTCTTCAAATCATAAATGACCCACAAAGCAATAGCTCTATTATTAATCACATCTTGCATGAAGCAGAATATACTCTAGAAGATACGCAGCGATCTTTTCTGCTCTTTTTGAGCAAAACGGTGGGAATACGACAGGTTCCATTGATACGAGACTTATTTCCTACTGAGGATGCAATGGAAGCCTTTGTTACAGCTTTTACTCTTGCGCTTTCTACTTTGCGGTATCTGGAGTGTCGAAATGGAGAGCTTATGGGAGGCGCACAATTACAACGACTTTGTAGTGCTTGTCCTCAACTGAATGTGGTGGATCTTAAAAATTGTTATGCATTAAAAAACACTGACTTACTCCATTTGAGGGGACTGCCGCTTCAGTATTTACGGCTCTGGAGCTGTTGCCAAATAACTAATACTGGACTGAGCTATCTCTATGACCTTCCCTTAACACATATATGGATTGATGGCACATGTGTAACTGCGTTTGGAATACAGCAATTACAAGCGCATAGGCCAGGCATACGAATCGTTGACTATAATTGGTGGCACAGAAATGAAGAGCATGCGGAAAGGATAGCTAGAGAAGTGTGCAGTAACATTGATGTCCCTTTTTAATTATACGGGTCGCTGGCAGGATGTAGCTTTTGTGCGTTAACAAAAGCTATTACTTGGCAACCAATATCGAGTGTGACGTAGCTGCCCGGTTTTTACCAAAGCTTGCTTTTCTACCAGATCCGCCAAATCACGTGTTGCTGTTGCTTTGGAGGTTTTGGTTATTTTGATGTATTTTTCCGCACTCAGCCCACCTGTAAAGCCTGAAGGGCCTGCTGCAAACATACGCAGCAGTACCTTTTCTTGCCGAGCATTTAACTGCCCAGAGAGCCTCGTGAGCGTTTTTGACTTCTGGATCAAAAAAGAGAGTAGCTGCAGGGACTCATCTTGTGCGAGCTTTACCGCACCAGCAAAAAAAGTCACCCAATGCGACACGTCTAATGTATGGTTACATCTTTCAAGAGCCACATAGTATTCTTTTCTTCGCTTTTCTAATATTTTTGAAACCGCAATTAATACTGGCCTGCCAATACCTTGTGAGAGGATTTTTTCTACCAAAAGACGCCCAATTCTGCCATTACCATCTTCGAAGGGATGAATACTTTCAAAATAGACATGTGCAATGGCTGCACGTTCCAAAATAGGCAAAACGGTCGTGTTATTAAACCAAGTAACGAATGCTTCCATCTCACGAAACACTCTATCAGAAGGCGGTGCTTCAAAAAACACGCGTGGAGCACCGTAGCGATGAGATACAATCTGCATAGGTTCGATATGGGTGCGGTAGGTGCCTACTTCAATATGAGCTTCATCTCGAAACAGCCTCTCATGCCATCTGTACAATATGTCATGCGTGAGTGGTGCATGAAATGATTCATAGACATCGCAAAGAAGATCTGCCATTGCGGCTTCTTTAAAGGAATTTTTTTGATTATTATGTAGACCAAAATGTCTTTTAATGGAGGATTGTAGGCTTGTTCGGTCCAAAATTTCGCCTTCAATCTTGGCGCTTTTTTCACCTTCTATACTCAGGATTTCAACAATAAATTGAATATAGTCTTGTGTGTCTACACTGTGAAGACAGCCAATGCTCTTGCCGGCATCCAGAAGAAATGCTTTTTCTTGTTGTTCGATCGCATGTGCATCGTAGGTAAATTGTGGCCATTGAGGCAATTGCCAATTCCAGAGCATGAGTTATAGATCCTTCTTCTATAACTCAATTTTATGCCAATTTATGAGTTATTGACAATAGATTTTCGTCATGTGCCATTTTCCGAAGAAAAATGGCACATGACTGGCATGTCAGGAATTGCCTAATTTTTACCAATTGTGTCCATAACCCTGAAGTTTTCCCAAACCCTTCAATATACACTTTTCCTTTGATATACTTAAATCCACAAATATCTTTGAGGTTATCAATACAATTTAATGGCAAAGGGGACCAATTGTCCGAGGTGGAATTATATTGAGCAGCCTTGAAATCCTCCCAATGGCTAAAACACAATTTCCCATAATTGAGTAATTTTCCTTTTGATCGATCTTCAAAAAAAGCACCATCTATGGCGATTTCAAGATATCGGCAGGCGGGATCGAATTTCACTCCAGTGACATTAAAGTCAGGAAAGGACAATTGCTGAATATGTTCTAATCCTAGTCTAATCATTTATTTGTATGGCTCCTTTAGAGCTGTAGCTCATACTTTTCAATCCATTCTGGTTTCATGGATTGAATATACCAATAAGCTTCATGTCTGGCAGTCGGAACCATTTCCTTGTAAATATTAGGATCAAAATGGTCTCTTTTTACCCATATACTGGCAACAGATTCTCCACAAACATCAAAAATGAACTCCTCTTCATTTTTATCAAGACAAATCTTTATAAGGGCGGCCAAGGCGCGATCATCATCATATTCGCCAAGATACATGGCTGCATCATCTCGTTCGGCTAGGTCCGCGTTTTTATCAAATAAAATATCGATTAATAAATCTATTTGGTCCATTATCAAATCCTAATAATTAAGGTATTGGTGATTCACGTGGTGATTTGTCATTAAGGCCGTTGCAGTTCATACTCCTTAATCCATTCTGGTTTATTGCCATTAATATAATAATATACTTCCCACTGCGATTCTGGAACCATCTCATCATAAATCTTTTTATTAAATTTATTTCTTTTTACCCAAATAGAAGCAACCGATTGACCACAGTTTGCGAAAATAAATTCATCTTCACTTTTATCGACACAAATTTTTATTAATGCTGCCAAGGCGCGATCATCATCATATTCTCCAAGATACATTGCTGCATCGTCTCGTTCTGCTACACTAGCATTTTTATCTAACAAAATTTCAACCAACAAATCTACTTGATCCATAAACCCTCCTTTTAATTTAAGGTATTGGTAATTCTAGTGGGATATGGCTACATGTTGCATAGCTACCCATTTCTCCTGTGAAAGGATTGAGATAAATATAGTTATTGCCACCAAGCCAGAGCCTGGCATCAAATCTCGGGATATTACTGCCTGCTTGTAATCCACCACGAAAACTTGCTTCCGGTTTGATTGCTAAATTCCAGTGAAATGTACCATTTACATGAGTGCCCCATTTTTCAGGTTTGCCTAAAGGATTAGGCTGCTTTACCCATCCCTTACTTTTTGCCCATCCACGCAAAGTACGAATATTACGCTGTCCTGTTTTTGAAAGATTTTTAGCTGCTTTGTGAAAAGTGTTTAATTGCTTCGTATTTTTTAGTACTTTCGATGCTTTTGCTACTTTCTGAGCTCCTTGTAATAGTTTACCTCCAATTTTTAGCACACCCAATCCTACTGCACCGGCAGCAACTCCCGTACCTACAGTCGTACCCGCTACAGCTGCGCCTTCAGCTACAACGAGTGCACCTTCTACTGCTACAACACTTCCCACTCCTACTTCAGCAACTGCTACTGTTTCGGCCAGTACTGCTGTTCCAGCTGCTCCAACTGCAGGGGCTGCGGTGCCACCGGAAATATAAATCAACGCGGCGCTTATAACTGCTACATCAATACCTACTCCAACGTTCTTTCCTATTGAATGTCCTCGTGCCCAAGATTCGCTTTGACTAAGATCTGGCTTGTCTTGCTCGTTATGCTCATAGACACCTTGTATGCTACCTATAGGACTCATCGCTGCAGCACCTTTCACTGTATATGATGATTCCCATACGCCTGATGCAAATCCAGCTAAGGCGTCCCATGCGTCCCCACATGAAAACAACCCATATGGATCCAGTAGCATAAGCGGACTATTATGCACGTAGGCGTACAGATTGGGTCCATCGCTGAAGCCAATCGGGTCGGGAGTGATCCAACGACCCATGGCAGGGCTGTAGTAGCGCTTGCCGAAGTAGACAAAGCCTGTCTCGGGATCAAGACGCTTGCTCACAAAGTGCCATGGGTTGCCAACAGGGGAGTGCTCTACACGCTTGCCTGCGCCCGTAAATAGCTTCATCTCGCCAAAAGCTGAGTACCTCGCAACTTCACGGACTTTGCCCGACTTGGCACCAATCAGGCTGCAGATATTGCCACGATGGTCATGCACCGGTGCATAGCATCGTTTTCCTATCTCAATACCTACTGACGCTCCAATCTCAGCGCCTTTACCACGGCCGATTGATCGAAATTCTATTATCTTATCGTGATGATCTACAGCACCCACTTCTCGCTCGTACAGATACAGGAAGCGTACCTCGCTCTCTTTCTTCCAGTGCTTATGTTCCCATCGCTCGATAGTCTTCGAGGTTCGTCTGTGGAAGGAGTCGTAGCTATATCGTGCACGGAACTCCCCCTCTTCACACGCCTCAACAAGGCGGTTTAGGGCATCGTAGCGGTAGCGTGTCGTTTTCTTATCCTCGCGCGCTTTAATCAGGTTGCCATTCTTGTCATATTCAAAGTCGGCATCCTTGGACTCTACCAGTTTATTTAAATGATCGACTTTTTGCCTATCTCCATCTTTTTTGAGGCAGTTGCTGAGCGAGTCATGCTCAAAGCTATGCTTGTGTGCGCCTTCTTCTTTAATGAGCTGATAGAGATCATCATAGTCAAAATAGCCCTGCACATGGCCTACACGGTCTCTGAAGTGGAGTTTGCGCAAGTTACCCACATCATCAAAGCCGCCACTTGGAATCAATAGCTTCCATTTTGGGGCGTTGATTTTGCGTGTACGCCCTTTTCGATCGTAGACGTACTCCACAGTACCGGCATTTTTAATAAGTGTGCTTTTTAGAATCTGCTCACGCAAGTCGACATCGTTGTAGCGGTGTTGATACAAGGTTTTATGGTTTTTGGATTTGCGTATAACCTCGCTCAGATGCCCTTTTTGGTAGGCGTACTTCACTGAGGAGCCATTGGGAAGGCCAAATTCTGTGAGTCGTCCGAGCGGATCATACTCGTAGGTCACTTTGAGTTTATTGGATAACGTCTCTTTGGTGAGGCGGCTCCATGCATCATAGCTTCTGCGGTTCGTGGTATCAGCGACTTCATCTTTGATGACGATGGGGTTATTATTGAGGTCATACTCGTAGCTATAATGGATGCTCTTGTCTGATGACTTCATGCTCTCAAGCCTGAGTAATGCATCGTAGGTGTGATATATTTTTATCCCATCTGGCTTGGTGATAGTTTTGAGGCAGCCTGATGCATAATAGCTATATTCGGTCACTTTTTGATGAGCGCGCTCTGGTTGTTCTGTGAGCTTGGTCATGCGATCCATAGCATCATATTCTTTGGTAATCACATAGTCGTGATCTTCCTCACCATCGATGACTGCAGCATGCTGCTCTCTCGTGATATTGCCAACCGCGTCATAGAAGTAATGCGATCGTGAAAGGAGCTTGTCTTTGTGGTTATGGCGTTCTACTATCTTGCGCTGTCCAAAGACATCTTGCACCTCAATCGTGCTATTGCCAAGAGGATCCGTGGTAGTAATTTGCAGCACTCTTTGGTCATGGAAATTACTGTGATCGAAATTGTATTTTATTTTTGTTTTATTTCCAATTTCATCAATAATCACTTCGGGCAGATCATGGGTGTTGTACTCCACGCGGGTGACAGCGTTTTTCTCTTTCGTGATAGAAGTGGTGACCTTAGTGCGATTATCATTTGTGTCATACTCATAGCACACCTTACTGAGTAGTTCGCCGCTGCCATCTTCTTGCCACTCTGAGATAACGCGATCCATGGCATCGTATTTTACAAACGCTGCAACATAGTCGTGAGAGTCTTTGTCATACCATTTTTGGGTTGTGGTGAGCCTGCCAAGGGCATCATACTCATATGTCGTTTTTGCAAAGTTATCACCCTCTTTCTTTACTTCTTTGATTGTACGGCCAGCGCCATCGTAGGAGTAATAGGTCGTATTACCCATGGCATCCGTTGACGAGAGCAAATGAAAGGCGTTATACGTATTAGAAGTGGTTGCAAGTTTGTGATCGTGACTATCATATATTTTTACCTCAGTGACGCGTCCCAGAAAATCATACTCATAGCTGGTTTTGGTGCCGTTTTGGTCCCACTTGTGGTCCAGTTTGCCATTCAGAAAATACTGAAACTGCTCCTTAGAGTCGTCTGGATGGGTAATAGTAAGAGGCTGCTTACGGCTTGTGTAGGTATATCTTGTGGAGTTCCCGTTAGCATCAGTGTGCTTGACTACACAGTCTTGTTCGTCGTAGCGCTGTGTTTCTGTGGGGTGTATTTTTTCCTTTTCCGCATCATGCATTGCAGGATAGATCGTCTTGACAAGGCGGTTCAGGTCATCATATTCAAAGTTGGTGGTGTTGCCGTAATGATCTGTTGTCGACACTCTATTGCCCACGCTATCGTACTCATGATGGGTTGTGAAGGTTTTATCAGCATGATGCTCTTTCTCGGCTGTTAGCCTATTCATCAAATCATACGTGTAGGTAGTGTAGCTGCCTGATTTGAGAAGTTCTTCGCGCGTTTTATTGTAGTTAGTGTCATATTCAAATGCCCACACACGACCGAGAGGATCGGTTTTTTTAGTGAGATTGCCTTTATGATCATACTCAAAATAAGTAGTCGCCACAAGATGGTCATCGGCATCACGTAGTTCTTCTTGGCTGACAAGGCCGGCTTTGGTGTAGCGATAGTCTTTTTGTGAGAGTTTGACTTCTTTGCCTGTTTCAACATCCAGGTAATATTCTTTAACGGTCTCTGGTTGCCCCACACCATATTCACAGCGGCGACCATTTGGGGTAATACGAGTGATGCGACGCTCGGTGACCTCTTTCAGGTTGTCAGGATCGTGTGAGCAGCCATCGTCGATACTATGTTTGATTAAAATTCCTTCATTATCATAGGAGAAAAACTCTCTTATTTTAATACTGTCGCCTTTGCAGATAAACTTGGCTGTGAGAAGATCAGTTCCCTCTTTATAGGCATATTTAATAGTTGGCCCATCATCTTCGCTTTCGCTTATTTTGAGATGCAAATGGTCTTTGGAGTAGGTGTAGTACTTACGATAGCACTCCACATGAGCATTTAATGGCGTACCATCTTTATGAGACACAGCAAAATCTTCCGGACGCTTTCCGGTGAGGCTGCCGTAGAAAGACTCTTCAAGGATATTGCCGTAATCGTCATACTTGGCGCTCCAGGAAGCGAGTGCTCGGCCTTCTTTGTTCTGGAGGGATTTGCCAAGAAGGTTGCCCTCATCGCTGGTATCTCGTTTGCCGCGCTCAATATGATCCTTCTCACCCCAATAAAAATATATACCACGATAAAACTCTTTATCAAGATGGCTCTCAATGCCCTTTAAGCGCTTTTTCCAGGAATAGCGATATACGGTAAGTATGTTATGTGCATTCCAGACGTTGGTGTGATGCTCGTCGGGTTTGTATTCAAAGCTATAGATGGTTTTTTTGTCCCCATCCTTGCCTGCAGGGGCTTTTTGTTCCTTGACGCGGCCTTTATGGTCATATTCTATTTCTAGGAAGCGGCCATGTGGATGAAAGACTTTGTTGATGTAGTGCTTGTTATGGATTTTAGTGTAGTTAAAGTAGGTTGCTACGGCATCAGAGGATATAATCTTGCGCACGTACTGTACTTTGTCGTGCATCTTGTTGCCATCATCGCCCTGAAAGAAGGTGTAGATGGCATGTTTGCCATTGCTGGCAGTGACGCGTGCTTTGTGCTTGCTTTTGCTATAGTTAAACTGCAACCAGTTAGAGGCATGTTTGCCGCTTGGGTCGGTGGCTACAATACGTTTGAGTTTGCCCTCTGTGCCATCATGTTCGTGGTTTTTGCCATATCTGAATCGTATAAGGTTTTTATTGGGTTTTTGTTCCCAGAGCAGGTGAATGCGCTGATCGAAGGTGTGAATGCTGTTGTATTTGCGCTTGCTGCCATCGCTTAAAAAGGCCATCCATTGTGCTTCTTTCCCATCAAGGTTAGGGAGGATTTCATGGCTGTAGAGGTGATAACGTGTGTTTTTGAGGTTGGTTCTGGCGGAGATAACGCCAGAGCCTGCATTAGTAAAGCCTTTCTGGATAACCTCTGGGGCCAAATAAAACCCTAGTGATTTGCTTTTATTATCATGTTCGGCAATGTAGCGGACGACAGAGCCGCCATCTTCTTCGGCGATGATTTCCAAGTGGTGGCCACAATCTGGGGCAAGGCCCTGCACAAAGGGGTTGTAGTTGGTTGCCATGGCAGCGTAGCCCATCCAGTTGCAGAAGAAGCTGTCGCTATTGTAGTAGTGGCGCAGGTTGAGAGGCACGGGGCCTGGAACAATAAGATCGGTAGCTGATTGATAAAAAGTGCCTGAAATGGCATTGACAGAGCCATTAACGAAGGATGAGGGCTCGGCTTCAGCGATGGTGGAAGTTTCTTGTTGGAGGTAAGGATGCGTGTGGTTTTTGGGCAGGAGTGGGGAATCGATAGGGGAGTCAACCACAGCCTCGGCGACTGTTTCTGGTGTTGGAGCAGATGGCTCTGAGAATGCTCTGAGAGGCAGAAACAAGCATGCTGCTAGAAGAGATATGAAAAATTTCTGATGCATAATAATCCAAAGTTTTGAGTGATTACGTTCTGAATGTAAATCGAACTGTGGTTTTTTTGCAATCAGAAATTTTGTGTATATTGCAAGGCTGTCTCTAAAATGTTGTAAATAGCAACATGTGTCATAGTGAAATTACAATAAATTTTTAGATGATAGTGTTGGTTGGTAAAAAATAAATTTATTAAAATTTTTAATGTTATGTTCTCTGGGAGAAAGTATGGTGTTATTCTACAAGACTCAATGTTTCGATTTTAAAGAATTTGCAAAAAAAGACCAGTTAAGGTAAAATTATTGTAAATATTTTTTGGCAATGGTCGCAACCATTGCTGTTAGTCAGGATTATAGGCAACTATTCACCACCCCCCGTAAAGGGGGGCGGTGAATGCCAATGCACGGTGTGAGGCGGTATTAATACATAATACCCACTGCCTCTCGTGTGAATAGAAGATTCGTGTTGCTAAACTGTCTTATAACACGAGAAATAACGTATTTTTGTGCAGTTTTGCCTCATGGCAAAGCTAGAAAAACCCAAAGCTCCAATATTGTTTTGGAGTTAAAAAGAGCGCCATGTGCGACTTTTCCTGACGGAAAAGTCGCACATGGCGAAAATAGCGCACATAGCGCCAATACATGTAACACGATGTGTCACTTATGAGCTGTTCGAATTGAAAGGGTTCATAGCCTTTTTTTGCCCAAAGGGCAAAATGCTAACCCCCAGGGCAACGCCCTGGGTTAGGTGTGATCCCAATATTGTTGCCTGAAGGGCTCCAACAGCAAAAAGTCGCACATCGCGTAATAAGGAGATAAGTTATGTCATATTTCGCAAGTACACCAACAACCTCAACGGTGCCATCATCATATAATCAGGGCCAAGCCCCTATGTCTTGTGATGCACCATGCAAAGGATCTCAGAGCGTACGGCTTATTAGTACAGCGTCCAATAACCAAAAGAATGCTCCATCAAAGATATCACCAGAACAGCGAAGAGAGAGAATGCTAAACATTGCTGCTGACCGTGTTGTGACTGCAATTAGAAATATTGTTGAGGGGGAAGCGAGAGCCTATTACACACGGAGACAAAATGGCGAGCAACTACCTAGTAATCAAGTAGTTGTTTTTAGGAACGCTACAAATGGCGAATCATTTGAAATACGCCCTGCTACACTTCTCAGTACCTATGTACCCTCAGAATTAAACACATCAATCGAACAGTTAAATTCACACGAGAGAGCACTTTATCAAACCATTTGGAATAGATCTCTAGGAACCATTAGATCATTAGGAGCTTTCTATTTATCCACGTTAGCCGCATGCGAACCTGAATACACTCCTAGTGCTATAGAGTGTACAATCGTACAAACCGGCATAAATACACCGCCGCAAACACCATTTACATCACGTATCCTTGGCGCTACCGTCCTCCAGGCGGTTAGGGAAGTAGGTCCACGGCTCTAAAAGCTAATATTTTATATGCGCATCATGCCTGTAACTACTTATGGGCATGTTTTTTAAGACGGCAATATTCCCTGTGCATTTAATTCCATTCTTATAATGTCTTCTAAGTTTAATTGTTGCTCAACATTTTGAGTTCTTAATACTGTTGCCATTTCTTCTCGGAATTGTTTATCTTTTTTTGCGAGTGTTGCAATATATTCTTTAATTTCCCTGTCACGTTCTGCTTTTTTCTCTTGATATTTTTTATTTATACGTTGCATCTCTCGTTGTATATCAGGTATGTGTTTACTAATAAACAATCTGATAATTTGTTGTGTTTGTGTTTGCCCAGCTCTTGGCATCAACTGCTGTGTGGGAGTGGATGCTGGGCTTCTTTTTGCATTTACTTCGATTTGAAGACGTTGTATAACCTGCTCAATAAATTGTTCCCAGTTCCTTTCGTTAATATAGACAACTTGAAAGCCTGCATCTAGTTCTCTCCTAATCCTTTCATGAAATGCATGATCATTTCGCATTCTTTCCGAACAAAATACTGTTCTGTTTTCTCTGTCTATAATTGGAACTGTGTGTATACCTCCAGGAGGTAAGTTTTGCAGCATTTGCAACAATTCTTCTGGTTCCTGTATGGGTTCTACACCTTGGTTTGCGAGTGTTCCTAAGCTACCTGCTCGCAAATTTTGCATAAACTCATCCAGCGAAGGCAATTCTCGCCCGGGGAGCCCAGCCTGCGTGTTGCCCTGTCTTTCCATTCTATTTGCCTGCGATGCTGTAGCACTTGAGCTTGAGCTTGCCTGCCCACGCATTGCTGGTAATGGTCCTGCTATAGTTGGCGAAGTGGTTGTACCTGTGTTTGACGCTTGAGCACTTGTGCGCCCCTGTCGCGCCTCTACTTGCCCTTCTATTTGTCTCTCTACTTGTGGTATATTTTGTGCTATGGTTGGCGTAAGGATGGTGGGGGTGGCAACTGTACTTTGAGGCTGCATCGCTGGCCTTGGAGTAGTATCTGCTTGCTGGGATGCTACCATGGTTGCATTTGGCTCTACATTTGCCGGTGTTTGCTGTTGGGTGTGCGATGATACTACGTGACTATCATGACTTGTTGTAGACGATGCCGGTGGTGCATCTGATAGACCTTCTGCATCTACTTCTGCATAAGGATCCACATCTGTAGCGAAGAGAGCGCTCATAGCTGGGGTAGCAGTGCCAGGATCACTTGCCAGAGTAGGTTGATTATGCGCGGTAACAGTAGCTGTGGAAATAGGGGATTGAGTGTTATGTTGCTGGTCAGTATTGGGCATTGATGCTATCTGAGCATTGCCCTCTTCCGTGTCAAGTCCAGCATAGGGATCCTCGCTACTGGCGAACAGTGCCTGCATCGCAGGGGTAGCCACAGCTAGTCCACCATTTCGCGCGCCAAGAGGCATTCCATTTTGCTGATTATCTGTTCTATCTTGTACTGCCTCACCTTGAGAGCCATTTCTTTCCAGAATGTGGGCTGCAACGGTTCTTACCTCGTTTGCAGGCTCTGGTAATGGGGGAGTAAGGTGCTGCACTGTATCAACAGGAATAGGCGTGCTTCCGGGCGAGACCTGTACGGGACCGCTGGGCGTACGACTCGATACAGTCCCACCTCCTGGGCCTACAGTACTGAGATGATCTGGCTCGCGCGCTGAGTCATGCACAGTCATAGCTATTCTCCTATTTTGCTCATTCTAATCATGTACGTATCCCCAGGCGTTGTGGCGCCGTGGGTGTCGCTGCTGCCGCAGCTCTATTTTTTTATTGTCCACCGCAACCCCACGTTCCCTCGGGCGTGCGCTAATAGCGCACGCCACTCGGTCACGCGGGGCTAATGAGCTTCCGCCACTGCCGTGGCTGGGCTACATTTTCGGTGTTTTCAATCCCACACTGCTGCCAGGCCGTGCGCTATGCGCATACCTTCAGCTCCGCGCGGGGGCAACGCCAGCCGCCACTGCCGTGGCTGGGCTACATTTTCGGTGTTTTCAATCCCACACTGCCGCCAGGGCGTGCGCTATGCGCATACCTTCAGCTCCGCGCGGGGGCAACGCCAGCCGCCACTGCCGTGGCGGGGCCACATTTTCGGTGTTTTCAATCCCACGCTGCTGCCAGGGCGTGCGTTATGCGCACGCCTTCAGCTCCGCATGGGGGGTAACGCTAGCCGACACCGCTGTGGTGGGGCTCTGCGGGGTTATCGTCTCTTTACATTGACACTATTGGCACCCACCCTTGTTTTCATTGTAGCGCGTTCTTGATTTAAAATAAAGACTTTATATATTTATGAAAAGTTCGCAAAGTGCGAACTTACTTGACAACTCCAAAAACGCTATGGTACTCTGATTCGCGTGAGGTCTCTAAGAATCCTAAAAAAATGCGATGTGCGACTTCTTGCTGCTGTGGCCCTGGGGGTTAGCATTTTGCTCCTTTGGGCAAAGAAAAGGCTACGAACCCTTGCAATTTGAACAGCTCATAAGTCGTACATCGCGTTAAATGTATTGGCGCTATGGGCGTTATTTTCGCCATGCACTTTTCCGTCAGGAAAAGTCGCACATGGCGTGGAGTTATGTATGGTCACAACAAAAATGGTATTGTGTGCAGTAGGTCTCTGTCTTTCACTTTTGGGCAATCAGCCTTTTGTGTATGCAAAGCATCACCACACACCTCAATTCACTTTGCAACCGGCGGGGTATTGTTATGAGACTGGCTATCAGATTCGATTGCTTTCGCATCCTCATACTCGTCCACTAAAAGTAGCGATAGGGATAGGGAGATACTCTCCGTACCTACTGCCTCCAGGTATAAAATCCGTCACACATATGCAAAGAGAGCATTACGGTCCTTTGGATGAAAAGAATTTTACTGGGCGCTTATCATTTACTATCGATAACAAAGATGCCCATATCGCCTTTGAAAAAGATAAGCAGCAAAAGCTACAGTGGAAGACAGAAAATATTCTCACTACCTCGCTTTGGTACAAACCGTTATATAAAATTTTAAAAAATATATGGCGATGTGACAGGGATAGTAGAAGAAAATGGGAGCGTTTGGGACTGCCTCACCCACATATCTCGACACCTTTTTCCATACGAATAGACTTTAACATAGGCTTCTTTCATCAATTTGATGCGACATATGTTTTACGTTCGAGAGAGAAGCCCTTTTCCTCTCGTACTGGAATGCGTATTTATACACTGATCAGGCCTATTAGAGATAAACACAATAAAATAAGATATACGCAAGCACTTGCTAAGTTTTATCCTTATAAAGATAGAGAACATTGTCTCGTATGCTATCATGTCACTAAAAAAGGACTGAGAAAAAAATCCGTAGCAGATGTAAAGAAAGGCGATACTTATTTGGAAAAAATCGCAACGAAGGCATTAGAAAAAAGTGCAAAATTATATTTTAGAATAAAACAAGCAGAAGAAAAATTCTGCAGAATCGATAAGAATATAAATAAGTAAAATTTAGAAATGGTATATATGAATAGTTTTGCTGTATATTTGATTGTTTTACTTTTTAACATTTCTGCCTTATCCGCTAAGGCTATTCACCTTTTTGTAGCTGGTGACATCCATGATAAAGAAATTAGGTATAGCGTAGAGAAGGATTGTGAAGATGTAATAAAAAGCTTTTCGTACATAGCTGATTTATGTGACGTACCTATTCATGTTACAAAAATTACAACATCCCGTCATAAACTAACATATAACCGCCTTAGCAGACATATTAAAAAAGCGCATATATCAAAGCGTGATGTTATTGTTTTTTATTTCTCGGGGCACGGCAAGAGAGACCAACATACACGTTTGATTTGGCCAAGTATGCGATTTAGTAATGAACATTTCGTGGATTCCACATTGATTATCGAAAAATTGTTCAGAAAACGGGCTGCTTTGACTCTTGTTTTGATAGACTGTTGTAATAGAGATTCAATAATGACACGCGGAACAGAGAACATCTCGTCACTTAAACCTTTACCTCAAAAAGATACTCAACTAAAGAAAAATTGCCGGGAATTGTTTTTCAATAGTTGTGGAATAGTGATTGCATCAGCTGCTCAACCAGGTGAACTTGCGAATTGTTGGACGGCAGGAGGTTTTTTTACAAATTCTTCATTGAATATACTCTTTCGCAGATTGCAATCGCCATCTCCTCAATGGGAATCTATTGTGGACGAGATTAAAAAATCTTGCCATGCAGAGAACGATGAGGTAAAAAATGAACAGCTAAAAAACCAGCCTGATCGGCCACCCCTTTCTCTTCAAACACCGCAATATGCCCTGCTCCTTGGCAAAAAAATGAAAAAAGTGCGTGAATATATCCATCATATACGTCACCTCTGCCTTTATCGCAAAGAAACACAGAATCCTGATCCTGAAGATGTATCTTTCGATGACCCAAGAGATGACCCAAGTTTTGATGAAAGTATCTATGGCTTGGTCAAATTTAAAATGGAGATTGAGCCAAGAGAATAAGCCAACCTTACCTGGAGAAGAACGGACAGAATATTTGCACACAGTTCATTGTGTGACTCCTGTATTTTCTTGAGCATTCCCTGCAATGGTTGATTGATTGCTGAGTGCCTCTCGTCCTTGTCGTTTTTTCTCTTCATGCGCAGCGTATGCTGCTTTTCCCCAGTCGAATGTTAACGATAATTTCTCCTTATTACTCCTGACAACTTCTACTTTTGATGTACCACCATTAAACCACCAAAATGATAAAGGGTTTAAGGTAATCAGTTGCTTGCCATTTTCGTTTATTTCGACTTGGTAGGATTTTGTCTTATCACAAGAAAAATAATTCACCGTACATTTTTCAAATGGTGTAAATTTTTCCATTATGAGCATGTATTCCTTTGCATTCCTTGTAGCCATCAGAAGTCCCATGCAGACTCCATCACTGCCAAACGTCTCAAGTGGATTAGGTATAACAGGTAAACTGTTTATAGTAATTTTTTCATCAGATGAGACAAGTGAATATAGTATTGTCTCTCCTGGCATGAATGAGCCGCAGCACATTTCAATGCCCTCTAAATAAAGTGACTCTTTGCCATCGAACTTTAGTCTACCATCTTTTTCTACAACTCCTTCACCTAAATGCATAGGACCATTAAGGTTCGTAGCAATAAATTTAAATTTTTTATTAACTGGAAGGTTTTTAGCATGAAAGCCATACACAGGTATAGTATCACCAAATTGTCCTGGGAATACCTTAATTATTTCATATGTCAATTCTGGCAATGCCTTCTCTTCTGCCAAACAACCAAACGAAATGCTCATTACCATAAGCCAAAGTAGCATAAATGTATGACGCATATACAATCTCCTTGCGTAAGTGTATATAAGTGGTCAGGCCCTCTATCGAAGGACCGACCATTTACAAAATGTTCACTCGCTCTTGCGAACAAGTGGTTTACAATGTTTTTCCTTCTTTTTTAACAGCCTTTTCTTCTCGAAAACGAAGCGCATCCGCATAGGGTTCTTGATACACAAGCTTGAGTGCTTGCGTTTTTGGGTCAGCTTCGTAATAGAAAAAAGTGGCATTGTGAAATCGAATGTCGGCTAAGTAAGGATGCTGTGGACGCTCTACATTTGCATCCCAGAAGCCAACCTTGAGTGCCAGTTGCTGGATCACAGGCTCTGCAGCGGTATATTTTTTCCAGCTGTGCTTTTTATTATATTCTCGTTTGTATTCCAGCCAATATTTTCTTATTCCTGGATCAGTATTGACCTTTTTGAAAAAATCGGCTACAAGGCCTGCTGCAAAAACACGTCCCTCCTGTAGCGTCAGCTTGTGTGGTGAAAAAAATGTAAGGCCATACTCAACATCATTTTCATTCGGATCGTCAAAATCAAGAAAATTACCTTCTCTGTGAAATTTCATTCCATATCGCTTAGCAACCTGATTTCCATATGCATCCAAAACCCATGATACTTTTCGTTCTTCTTTTGTCCCAGTATATTTTGACTCAGTGAGCGCACCTACAGCATTCCCTACGCCACCGAATAATTGTTGCCACCAATGCTCTTTGGGAATAGGCAGAGGCTTTTTATACAACAAAGGAATATCTTGTTTGGCGATTTTATCTTTTACGAGCTCATAGGCTGTTTGATAAGGTTCAGTTTTTAATATCGTATTAGGAACAGCTCGTTCTCCACTGTGGCTTTTATAATAAATTATGCCATTATGTAGTGAAATAGTGGTAATATCCTTTGTAGGTTGTAAGAAAGGAGAATCATATACAAAAATAGCAACTTCTACGCGTTTTGCAGGAAATGGATATTCTATAAGATATGGCCTTAGCTCCCTATTATTGTTGATATTTTCTTTATAGATTTCCGTCAATGCAACGATGAGAGTTCGGGCTTGATCAATAGTAAATCGTAACGGGGCTATAGTTTGAAAATCCAGCGTCTCTAATCGGATAGCATTAATGGCACCACCACCAGAACCACAAGCGTGCACTCCAAACCTCGATTGAATTTCACGCGCAGTTTTTGCCTGATTTTTATTGGAAAGAGCTACATAGTCCTCCTCGCATCGCAAAAAACTATAAGAAGCTAATAGCAAGATAGCTAGCAATAATAAAAACTTCATGGCACTTTCTCCTCTTTTGTTACATTACTACCTTGTGCATCATTGTTGTGAGCTATACAAGGCGGGGTGTTATCCTCTTTAAAAAATTCTTCATATGTATCTTTAAGGGGTTTTTCATACGTCGGGCTTTGAAATGGATGATCGAACAATGGTGCCTCAGGATGCGGTTCTATCCATTCTATGTAATCCTTATTACGATATAATCCCCAAGGATTTGCATAGGGCACGGGATCGCGTTTGCTGCAAATATTTTTTGCACCTTTCAATTCGCCTTGCTGCATAGTTGTTGCTGGTGCTACCAAAACAATGCTTATTTGCTTCTGTTGTTCTTTCGTCATTTCCTCAACAGCCAATTTTGTATGCACAGCTCCCTGACTATGTCCCGTTACTAATACCTTTTTTCCCTGATCGGTATACCCAGTGGTTGTTTTTGCCACTACCTTGCTAGGCCCTGTAGGGATGCCAATTAAGTTTAAAAATGCTTCAAATAAATCCAGTAAGATGCCATGCGACGGATTATACACCAGTGTCACTTGTTTCCCTCCGGCAAGTTGTGAGGCTGCCCGGCCGGTTGCAATGGCATCTTTGGGCGAGTTCAATACCCCATTTACAAATACCGCCTCTTTATTGCCAACCATTTGTCCAGCAATAACAGCCACAAACGCTCTGTCATTATGTCCCATGCACATGCGCACTGGCCACACCACTCGGCAGAATACATCATACCAGCTCAGCGATTGATAGTCCACTGGACAACCATCAACCACGCCAGCATACAACCCATAAGGATCCAACAGCAGCAAAGGACTATTGTGCACATACGCATACAGATTTGGCCCATCGCTAAAGCCAATAGGGTCAGGGGTGATCCAGCGGCCTGTTTCTGGGCTGTAATAGCGTTTACCAAAATAAACAAAGCCAGTTTCAGGATCAAAACGCTTGCTGACAAAGTGCCAGGGGTTGCCTACACGAGAACTATCAACCTTCTTGCCTTTACCAGTAAAGAGCTGCATCTCGCCAAAAGCAGAATACCTGGCAACCTCGCGTACCTTCCCAGATTTGGCCCCAATCAGACTACAGATATTGCCGCGATGGTCATGTACCGGTGCATAACAGCTGCCGTCCACCTCAATACTCACCGAGGCGCCCATCTCAGCACCTTTACCACGACCAATTGCTCGAAATTCTACTATTTTATTGTGATGATCTACAGAACCCACTTCACGCTCGTGCAAATAGAGAAAACGCAGCTCGCTTTTCTCTTTCCAATGCTTATGTTCCCAAGCCCCAAGTGTTTTCGAGATACGCCTGTGGAAGGAGTCGTAGCTATAGCGTGCACGAAACTCTCCCTCTTCATATGCCTCAATAAGGCGGTTCAAGGCATCATAGCGATAGTGCGTCGTTTTCTTATTTTCTCTCTTTTTTATCAAGTTGCCATTCTTGTCATATTCAAAGTCGGCATCTTTGGATTCTACGACCCTATTTAAATGGTCGACCTTCTGTTTCTCACCATCTTTTTTGATGCAGTTGTTGAGCGAATCATGTTCAAATTTATGCTTAAGGGCACCTTCTTCTTTGATAAGCTGATAGAGGTCATCATAGTCAAAATAGCCTTGCACGCGCCCAACACGGTCTTTGACATGCAGCTTGCGTAAATTACCAGCGTCATCAAAGCCACCACTTGGAATCAAGAGCTTCCATTTCGGCGCTCTGATTTTGCGTGTGCGGCCTTTCTTGTCATACACAAACTGCACGGTGCCCGCATTGCCAATAAGTGTACTCTTGAGTACTTGCGCGCGTTGATCAATATCATTGTAGCGATGCTGGTAAAGGGTTTTATGGTCTTTGGATTTGCGTATAACCTCGCTCAAGTGGCCTTTGTGATAGTTGTATTTCACATACGAATCGTCAGGCAGCTCAAACTTCAGTAGTCGCCCAAGCGAATCATACTCGTAAGCCACTTTCACTTTGTTCGCAAGGGTTTCCTTGGTGAGTCGATTCCACGCATCATAGCATCGGCGATTCGTGGTGTCAGCCACTTCGTCTTTGATGGCGATAGGGTTATTATTCAAATCATACTCATAGGTGTATTGGATACTCTTCTCTGATGATTTCATACTCTCAAGGCGGAGTAGAGCATCATAGCTATGGTAAATCTTGACACCATCTGGCTTCGTAATGGTTTTCAGACAGCCTGAAGGGTAGTAACCATACTCGGTGACTTTCTGATGAGAGCGCTCTGGTTGCTCTGTGAGCTTGATCACACGATGCATTGCATCATATTCTTTGGCAATCACATACTCGTGATCCTCTTCTCCATCGATGACAGAGACATGCTGCTCTCTGGTCACATTGCCAACTGCATCGTAGAAGTAATGTGAGCGTGATAGAAGTTTTTCTTTGTGGTTTCTACGCTCGATTGCCTTGCGCTTTCCAAATACATCCTTCACTTCAATGGTTACATTCTCAAGAGGATCGATCGTCGTAATCTTCAGAACTTTTTGATCATGGTAATTTTTGTGCGCGAAATCGTATTTTATTTTGGTTTTATGGCTGTCTTCATCGATAATGACTTCTGCAAGATTGTGGGTGTTGTATTCGACTTGTGTGACAGCTGTCGTTTCTTTGGTTATAGAAGTGATAACCTTGGTTCGATGATCATGCATGTCATACTCGTAGCATACCTTGCTTAAAAGCTCGCCACTGCCATCTTCTTGCTGCTCACAGATGATGCGATTTACAGCATCATAGGTGACGATGGATGCTACATAATCATGAACATCTTTGCCATACCATGTTTTCGTTGCAGTCACTCTTCCAAGGGCATCATATTCATAGGTAGTTTTTGAAAAATTTTCACCATCTTTCTTTACTTCTTTGATTTTGCGACCTGCGCCGTCATACTCATAATGCGTAGTATTGCCCATCGCATCTGTCGCCGACAGCAAATGAAAGGCGTTGTAATTGCTACAGGTGCTTGCAAGCTTATGATCATGGCTATCATATATTTTCACCTCAGTGATGCGGCCAAGAAAATCATACTCATAGCTGGTTTTGGTGCCATTTTTATCCCACTTATGGTCAATTTTTCCATTAAGAAAATACTGAAATCGCTCTTCGGCTTCATCTGGATGCGTAATAGTAAGAGGTTGCTTGCGACTTGTATAGGTATACTTTGTTGTGTTCTCATTGGCATCGGTTTGTTTCACTAAACAATCCTGTTCGTCGTAGTGTTGTGATAGGGTGGGGTGTATTTTTTGCTTATCAGCACCATGCATCGCAGGATAGATCGTTTTGACAAGGCGATTGAGATCATCATATTCAAAATTGGTAGTATTCCCAAAAGGATCTGTTGTCGATACACGATTGCCCACAGTGTCATATTCATGATAGGTGCAAAAAGTGCCATCTGCATGGTGTTCTTTTTGTGCTATGAGCCTATTCATGAGGTCATACGTATAGGTAAGATATAACCCCGATTTGAGGAGCTCTTCGCGGGTTTTATTATTGTTGCTATCGTACTCGTAGACCCATGTACGGCCAATAGGATCGGTTTTTTTGCTGAGGTTGCCCTTGTGGTCATACTCGAAATAGGTGGTCGCCACAAGATGGTCATCGGCATCGCGAATTTCCTCTTGCCCAACAAGGCCAGGCTTTGTATAGCGATAGTCCTTTTGCAAAAGCTTGACTTCTTTGCCACTTTCAATATCCAGATAATATTCTTTGACAGTTTCTGGTTGGCCTACTCCATATTCACAGCGACGACCATTAGGAGTGATGCGTGTGATTCTGCGCTCGGTGACCTCTTTCAGGTTGTCAGGGTCATGAGAGCAGCCATCGTCCACAATATGTTTGATTAAAATTCCTTCATTGTCGTAGGAGAAAAACTCCCTTATTTTGATGCCATCTTCCTTATGAGTAAATTTAGCAGTAACAAGATCAGTGCCTTCCTTGTAGGCATACTTGATGGTCGGCCCATCATCTTCGCTTTCGCTCATTTTGAGATGCAAATGGTCTTTAGAATAGGTATAGTACTTACGATAGCACTCAACGTGAGCATTTAATGGCGTGCCATCTGAAGAGACAGCAAAATCCTCTGGACGCTTACCGGTGAGGCTGCCGTAGAAAGCCTCTTCAACGATGTTGCCATAATCATCATACTTTGCAGTCCATGAGGCCAGAGCTCTCCCGTCTTTATTCTGAAGGGATTTGCCGACCAGGTACCCTTCATCACTCGTGTCCCGCTCGCCATGGGCAATATGCTCTTTCTCGCCCCAGTAGAAATAAAGTCCTCGATAGAAGTGCTTATCGAGGTGGTTCTCAATGCCTTTTAGGCGCTTTTTGTGGGAGTAGCGATACACGGTGAGTATGTCATGCGCATTCCAAACATTGGTGTGGTGCTCATCTGGCTTATACTCAAAGCTATAGATAGTTCTTTTGTCCCCATCTTTGCCTACGGGGGCTTTTTGCGCGCTGACACGACCTTTATGGTCATATTCGATTTCCAAAAAGCGCCCACGGGGATGAAATACTTTACTGATGTAGTGCTTGCGATGGATTCTTGTGTAGTTAAAATAAGTTGCTATGGCATCTGAGGCAATGATTTTACGGACGTAGCGAACCCGCTCATTCATCTTGCTGCCATCATCGCCTTCAAAGAAAGTGTAGATTGCCTCTTTGCCATTACTGGCAGTAACACGGGCTTTTTTATGCTTGTTACTGTAATGGAACTCTAACCAATTGGAGGGCTCTTTACCGGTTGGATCGGTGGCGATAATGCGTTTTAATTTTCCCTCATTGCCATCGTGTTCATGGTTTTTACCATACTTGAACTGTATCAAGTTTTTATTTGGTCGCCGTTCCCAGAGCAAGTGCATGCGCTGCTCGAAGGTATGAACCTTGTTATATTTGCGTGCGCTGCCGTCGCTCAGAAACCCAAACCATCTGGCCTTGCCACCATCAAGGTCAGGAAGGGGTTCATGGCTATAGAGGTGATAACGGGTGTTTTTCATGTTGGTTCTGGCAGAGATCATACCAGAGCCAGCATTGGTAAAGCCCTCGTGGATGACTTTCGGGTGCAGATAAAAGCCGAGAGACTTACATCCTTTTTTATTTTTAGCCACATACTGGACCACGGAGCCGCCATCTTCTTCAGCAATCATTTTTAGGTGATGGGCGTCTGGCTCAGAGAGTAGTCCTTGTACAAATGGGTTGTAGTTGGTTGCCATGGCAGCATAGCCCATCCAGTTATTGAAGAAGCAGGCACCATTGTAGTAGTGACGCAGGTTCAAAGGCACAGGACCTGGTACTGTGAAGTCGACAGCTGTATGATAAAACGTCCCTGTGATGGCATTGACAGAGCCATTTACAAAAGAAGAGGGTTCGGCTTCAGCAATAGTGGATGACTCTTGGGTAAGGTAGGGATGGGCATTGGTTCTTTGGGTAGCAGGTGGCCCAAAGTATTCAACATCGGATAGTTCAGTATCCTCAACGGGTGGTGAGGGCGTTTCTTCTGACTCCGAAAAAGCGTGAAACGGGATGAGAAAACACATCCCGAGCAATAAAAGGTTCAGTACACGGCTCATAAAAATCTCCAAATAATTTAGGGGACTCCTTTGTAAACCTTAAGACAATTTTTTTGCAATCAGAAATTTTGTGCGCATTGTGCGTATATGCAGAGGTTGTCTCTAAAATTTGACAAAGAACAACATGTAACATCGTGAAGTTGCAATAAATTTGCGATTAAGATAACGTAGTTGTGCCATTGCACTTCGAATGGGGAGCAAGCACATCGAGTCTGCTTCGTCATAGTCGTGTAAATGGCGCTAACAATAACTTAGGAGTGTGTTTATGACCATTGTCGTAAGTAGTGTAAATAATAGCAATAGTGTTGTTTCTAACAGATGGAGCGGCTTCCCGCAGACCCTCACGAAAGTAAATAACAAAATCAAGAGAATTGCCTGCATAATTTTTGAAAAAATGAGACAGGTGCTTGGTATTGTAGCTGGCGCTGCCGCGCTTCTTCCGGGCGCTCTCGCACTGCTCTTTGGGGGATTGGGTATGTGCATGTGGAATCCTTTTGCAGCACGCGAGCCCGCTTATGTCCTCGATGTGGACCAACTCAATACGCTTCTCACTGCTACCGATGTAACTGATAAACAGGAGCACTTTTTTTCAATTCTCTCTGAGTTTTGTAAAATACATGATAGATTGATTGGAGCGTTGCCAGCCGAAGGCATGCCACATCATTCGGATGATAAAGCATTAATAAATTGCTATGTACAAAAACAACCTGAGGTCATAGCTACATTGAAAATGATTGCTAAAGAGATGACCAATAGGCAGTATAAGCAAATAATTGAAAATTGTGTGAGAGAAAATCTCGGGAAGCAAGAAATAATTCAGGATATAGACCGTATGGTGCGCTATGAGCTCAATAGTGACTCTACGTTTATAGCACATAACTGGCTCCATGTTAATTGGAAAAACAACATAAAAATATCCATATGCGAGCGTATAGTAAAGCTAGGACAAGATATCGATGCTGCGCGCGATGCGAGCAATAGGAGAGAGCAGCTTCCACCGCATACTAGGGAATGCTTCAGTACCATAATGCCCTTTCATGGAGAGTACAACGTGGTAACCGTATTCCACGATATTGTGAAAATGATAAAAGAAAACCCGCGAGTGAGGGAATTTGTCAATGCGCAGTATCCAGTTCCAGATTCATGGACAACTCCTGCAATCGAAGCAGCGAAGCAGAGGATACTTACACTGCAGCAACAACATACAGAAGATACTGAGGTGCGGCAAATTATCCGGAATGAATTCGGGGGAGTTCGTTTTATAGATGAGTATGCATTACTTGCACAGCCGCGCATTGAGGATGCTATTGAAAATGCACGCAGACGGGCATATATTGAAACGAATAGTTGTGTATTGCAAATGCTTGAGGAGTTGCACGTGGTGCGACCTATATCTTTTGTAGATGCAGCCTGAAAAATTTTTCTGCCATGTGCACCCTTCTGGAAGGAATAGTCGCACATGGCGCTAACTTAGGAGTATTTTATGTCTCTAAATATAAGTAATGCAAATAATAGTAATGTTGATTTTTATAACAACAGAGGTTCTCTACTGCAGCACTTGAATCAGTTACACACCAGGATTACAGAAATTGCCTGCAGCATTTTTGAAAAAATGAAACAGCATCTTTTCTTTGTAGTTGGAGCGTCAGGAAATTTTTTACGAAATATCGCGTATGAAATTTTTAATTTTGCAACAAATTCGCCTTCACATATTCTACAGGTTGCTCGACTCGATGAACTCATCACTTCCAGCAATAGTACTGATAACGAGTCCCACTTCACCGCAATTCTTCATGAATTTTGTGCAGTACATAGGCGCTTTCATGAAGCAAGGGGCTTTCCCAAGCAATTAAGTGACCTTAAAGAAAGAAAACTTAAAAGTTTCTTTTTGCAAAAACAAAAAGAGACTGTAGCTGCCTTGAAAGTAATTGCCAAAAGGATGGAAAGCGCACAGTATACACAAGTAATTAAAAAAGTTATCGGTGAGATGTCTCCCGCACGGGTTGGTGATATAGCACAGCAAGGAATGATTCGTGATATGAATCATACGGTATATTGTGACCCCCAGATGTCTCCTGCACGGGTTAGTGATATAGCACAGCAAGGAATGATTCGTGATATGGATCGTATGGTACGTTATGATCTCAATAGTGCTGTCAATTTTGTTCAATATAATCGGCATAATGCGCAATGGGACAGCGATGACAGAGTATTTATACGTGACGTATGCAAGCGCATAATGAAGTTGGAGCGAGATATCGATGCCGTACGAGAGGCAGATGCGGGAAAAGAAGTGCTTGCAGCAGATAATCGAGTACTAAGCGGGCGTTTCAATACTACGATTCCCTTTCATGACGAATACAATGTCGTCACCATACTCTCGGATGTTTCACAAATGACAAGAAGTCACTGGGGTTTCATGGATTTTGTTTTTCTACACTGTCCACCTTCGGATGCATGGACTACTCCTGAAATCGAAGCAGTAAAACGCTGCGTCATTGCCCTGCAGCACCAAGATAGAGAAGATACTGAGGTGCGGCAAATCATTCATGATACATTCCAAAGTGGCCGTTTCTTTGATTGTAATGAAACAGATAGATATCCTACAATTGAAGATGCCATTGAAGAGGCGCGAAAGCGTGCATATGTTGAAACAGATGCGTGTGTGCTACGAGTCCTTGAGACATTACGAGTGGTCCGACCTATATCCTTTATAGAAAGAGTATAATTGACGTCATGTGCACTTTTCCTGAAGGAAAAGTGCACATGACGAAAATAGCGCACATACATTTAACGCGATATGCGACTTACGCGCTGTTCGCTGCAAGGGTTCACAGCCTTTTCTTTGCCCAAAGGGCAAAAATTGCAACAGCCCAGTTCCCCCGCTGCATCGCGGCACCTATCTACAAGTAACGGGAGACCCCATCTGTTACATGGAAGGGCGCCGCCTGAGATACTATGGTGGGAAAGCCATGGAGTGATAGAAAACTAGGCCGTAGCCCTGGTAAAGGCCCGTAGGGCCGAAATGTGTATAGCCCAGGGTGCAGGAGCCCCGAAGCCCACGATTCGCGTAAAAAAATGTTACATTTTGAAACTATTCTTTGCATGAA
>JABDDE010000008.1 GCA_013287775.1 Chlamydiota bacterium | reverse complement strand
TCTAAAAAATTTCTTTAAATCAATCCTGGCGTCTGCCTATCCCGCAAACAAATCCACAAAAAAATTTATGAAAATTAAAATATTATTTACTATTTTATGCATAGCCATTTTTGTGTGGTTTGTGTATTTAAGAAAATTAGAGAGAAAATATATGATATCCAACAATTTTTTTGTCATAACAGGTGGTCCTGGGGCGGGCAAAACGACCCTCATTCTGGCCTTAAAACAGCATGGATTTTACACTATAGAAGAAAGTGCACGAGCAATTATACAAGATGAAGTGCACGCAGGTGGCGATGCTACTCCTTGGGATAATATCAATCGGTTTAAGGCTATGATACTAAAGCGAGACCTACAAAATTACCAGAGTGCAATACAAAACATGAACACCGCCATTGTATTTTTTGATCGCGGTATTCACGATTTAGTGGCCTACGATCGTCTCACCCGCTCAGAAAGTACACCAAGCCTCCACGATGCTCTCAAAACGGTTCAATATAATAAAAAAGTATTTGTGACACCGCCTTGGAAAGAAATTTACTGCAATGATGCCGAGCGAAAGCAATCATTTGAGGAAGCCATACAAACGTATGCGAACATCGTTCATGTCTATAAAGAGTATGGATATGAAGTCATTGAACTACCCAAAGCTTCGGTCACAGCACGAGTTGCGTTTATCATACAACACCTGAATCAAAAGACAGATCTTTTACTGCCGCCCAAGTTCTACGACGGGGGCAGCAAGAGTGCATCCCTGAGGTCAACCACACGATAAAAAAAGCCACTCTCTTCTACCTGAGGAGCCACTCCGCCCACATGAAACAGCACCGTAGCTACACCAAGACCTCGAGGCGTTGCAAGTAAGTGTACTTTTTCCTGCACCTCTTTGACAATAGCTGGAGAAAGCTCATGTTTGCGGAATTTGAATTCACAGACAATCAAGCTCTGTAAACGTGTCTGAATTAAGTAATCGATCTGGCATCCTTTCTTGCGGGTGGTAGGTGTCTGAAAAAAGGGATTATCACATACCACCTGCTCGGCAGGAATGCCTATGGCATCGAACAAAAACTGTCTATTTGCAAGAAGCAAGCTCTCCACCTGAAATCCCATAATAGTATCCCAACCAGGAAGTTGTCCCTTGGCAACACTCTCATAAGCTCCTTGTTTAATACGACTTATATGAGGCTCAACATATTTTAAATGGAATCGAATAAAGCAGTCGCTGAGTCGATAAAGCTTTTGTTTGCCAACACGCGCCTGCTTCAAGGACCATTGGTAGTGCTCAGACAAAAAACCCGCATCCACAAGATGCTTAAGATAACGACTCACCGTCCCACCTTCTTGAAAACCCAGTAGCGTTCGTATCTCCGCTTGGCTCTTCATGCCATCGATAAGTAAATGTAAAATTTTTCTATACGACTCCCCTCGATTGTCAAAAAGATCATGAAAAATGGTTTGGAATTCATTAATAAGCTGACTTGCCTTGCCAAAGCAGAGGGCATAGATGTTTTGATCAGCACTCTCTTTAGGATGAATGAGACTAAGATACCAGGGTATCCCACCGGTCACGGAGAGAATTTTGAGCATCTCATAGACCGAACCCGGATAACCTTTTTTACGTAAAAACTCCACAGATTCTAAGAGCGAAAGTGGCAGTAGGTGTATGACAAGAGAAATGCGGCCCACAAAGCCGGTACTACAGAGAATATTGTCTTCGATCCACATCGAAATCGAGCCACAGAGAATAAGGACAAGGCCTTTTTTCTCACAGCCATATTGATCCCACCAGGTTTTGAGCGCACCCAAAAAGCTCGGATCATGCACAGCCATCCAGGAAATCTCATCGAAAAGGCACACCATTTTCGTGCCTTTGAGCTGCGCGGCTAAAAACTGAAAGGCGTCTGTCCAGGTTGCAAAAGTGACCCGTGGCAGCCCAAGCTGTGCCGTCAGCTGATTGGCAAACACATCTCGTTCATCTTGTGCAGTAATTCCAGGAGCGGGTGGATTGCCAGAAATAGAAATAAACGTTTTACCTTTTGCAAACTCCTTTACGAGGGTACTTTTTCCAACACGCCTTCGCCCTTTCATAACTACCAAAGAGGCTTTTTTTCCTTCAAGCTGCCGCTCAAGCGCCTGCAGCTCTTTTTTCCTGCCTATAAACAAAGTCATACATCTCCCATTTCTTACAAATGTAACTTTTAGGAGCATATTTTTGCAAATAGTTTTGCTCCTAAAAGTTGCATTTGCACGTTTCAGGAGCAAAACTTGCCAAAATTCGCTTTGACGGATTGATTTGTTTTCTAGCGTGAGTTTATTGTGAAATTCTTGACAATGACTCTACAAATCGTTTTAAAGCCATTTTTGTGTATACACTAACTCTATAAGGCCCATAGGGCCGAAAGATGTATAGCCCAGTTCCCCCGCTGCATCGCAGCACCTATCTACAAATAACATGAGATTCCATCTGTTATATTGGAGGGCAACGTCCTGGAAAGCCCGAGTGGGGGAAAACCATGGATTGGTAGAAAGCCAGGCCGGTAGCCCTGGTAAAGGCCCGTAGGGCCGAAATATGTATAGCCCAGGGTGCAGGAACCACGAAGCCCACGATTCGCGTAAAAAAATGTTACTATTTCAAACTATTATTAGATAAAAATCAAAAAGGGTTTTTTGAGTTTGTGTAGGCCATAATATTGCAAAAATTCATACATGTTTCAATGGTATGATTGTTTACCCAATGCGTGGAAGCGCCATAGCCTCCGCCACGGTAGTGACATACGCATCGGGCTAAGGCTGGAGTGGTGTCAACTTAAAGAAACTTGTAACCAATCAGAACCGAGCCACGGTAGTGGCGGAAGCTCATTAGCCCCGCGTGACCGAGGGTGTGCGCAAAGCGCACAACCGAGGGAACGTGGGGGTTGGGGAAACGGATAAAAAAACAGAGCTGCGGTAGCAGCGACACCCATTTGTGTTTGACCCAATCAATGCACATAATTATTGCCCTTCAGGCAACGTGTGAGGCATCTTCTCGTTATTTGCAAACCTCATGCAGTCACTGCATGGCTACCATGGGCGGGAAAATCCAACTGGATTTTACGCTCATGGAAGCGTATCATATCCTTGTTGCCAATACAAAGATAAAAGCAGCAGTGCACAAACTGCAGCAGGAGCAGACATATGCGGAAATTAGCAGCTATTTACGCCAAAGTATCTTCGCCTAAGCAGAAAGGGACACGCATACCAGTGCCTGCAATTATTAATGAAGTGGAATATGAGATGGCTCAGGAACGGCTTGATAGAAATAAAAAAATGGCCTCAAGAAATACTCAAAAGCCATCAATTCTACAGGGCCTGTTAACTTGTGGTTTATGTGGGAAGCCATATTATAAGAAACAAAGAGCAAGGTGTTATTATTGCTGCAGCGGTCGTTTTAATCGAGGGTCTTGCAGAAACATTAGTGTTAGACAAGATGAGCTTGACGATGCAGTTTGGAGTCATATGATTGAGTTATTGAAAAATCCCCAACTGATTCAAGAAGAAATTGAGCAGAGGATTCAAGAAAGCCCAGATTCTCAACGAACAAATAACCAAATACAGGAAATAGAAAAAGAACTCGTCCGATTAAATAAGGCCAAGAATAAGCTGTTAGATGCTTTCCAGGATGGAGAGTGTATGACGCTAGATGATCTCAAAGTACGAATGAAAGTTATTGAACAAATGAAAACATCTCTTGAAAAAGAATTAAAAAGTATACAAGCTTCCGCATTACAAGCTGAACGCCAAGAGGTACTAAAAGATAGTATGGGGCATTTTATGCAGTGTTTAAGTAAGGCGCATGAACTGGGAGTAGAGGAAAAACAAAAAGTGCTTCGCCTCCTTATTCAAGATATTATAATCACTGAAGAATCTATCAAAATTAAGCATATGATACCTTTTTCCTCAGAGAGTCGCCAGTAATGAAAAGAATCCATTACGACCAGACGGTTATTTTGGTCCTTCGGACCCTGGAAAAGGCCTTTTAAGACCGAAAGATGTATAGCCTAGTTCCCCTGCACCTAAAATAACAGGGGATCGCATCTGTTATATGGAAGGGCGAAGCCCTGGGTGGCCAGGGTGGGGGAAAGCCATGAATTGGTAGAAAACCAGGCCGGTAGCCCTGATAAAGGCCCGTAGGGCCGAAATATGTATAGCCCAGGGTGCAGAAGCCCCGAAGGGGCGACTAAACCCTGGGTGGCCAGGCCGAAGGCCTGGCCAAAAACAAAATATAGAGGCCTGTAAGGCCGACACAAATGTATCGTCGCATTGGTTAATGACTGTATCACGCTTCCATATAACAGATGCAATCCCCTGTTATTTGCAGATAGGTGATGCGATGCAGTTAGGGGAAACGCTCAGGACATAGACATTGCTGCCGATGCCAGTTCTTTCCAGCGAGCTTCGAATTCTTGTTCTGTGAGCATTGTGGAGGGATATTTTTGAGCACCAAGAAAATGCAGTCCTTGATAGGCAATCGGACGATCCAGCTTTTTGATGGCCACCTCAAGATCTTTCAAATTCTCTTCGCGATCATCAATAAAAATAATTTTGGTTGGAGTGCTCTTCGTCTTTTGAAGAAACGCTACTAAAGCCTCACCTTTTGAAACAACTGTTCCATTCACAAATAAAATCCCATCAAGATAGACCGAATAGTTGCCACGATACGAAGCTAAATTATCGAATACAATCGACTGATGATAGGGCGCCGCCTTGGAAAAATCGATACCTAAAGCGCGAAGGCTTTCTATGCGGCGCTCTTGCATATTTTGTATCCCATCCAGCTCCCCTGTCAAATTAGCCGTAAGAGCCATCTCACCACATCCCGATTGCATAATGTGATTCAGGTACTCCGGCATGCGTGGATCGATAAGCACAGGCGACGAACGAACAGTCATCAAACTTAAAAATATCATTTGCTTATCTGGCGGTATTTGTTTCATGATACCTTTGCATATAGTTGAATGGCGTTTCATATTGGCCATTTGGAAGGCAGGATCGCTTGGCTGCACAAGCACCATATCGATATCAAAAATAGCCAATGTATGTGCATCTGCGGCTTGAAAATACGGGAGAGCCTCTTCCATATCGTTTACTTGGATAATTTGTGCCTGACACGAAAAGATGGATAGTGTCAGGAGCAGGATTATGTATATTGTTTTCATGGTGGGATAGTGTGGTTACGTTAGAGAAGAGTATATCAGGAGACCGGATAATGAGCTACTGGCAAAATTTTTAGAATAAGGCAATGGAGCTCGATTTTAAGGAAACCAAAGATTACATCGTGTTTTTATGGGGCTGAGTCGATTAATACAATCTTGTCTTCTGTCAAGTTGTGCTATGGTCTCAGATGGTATGGGTCTCAAATCAGTCTCTAACGCTTGAATCAACTCTTTTATCCCAGTGCCTATCCCTTGTGCAGCAATAACAAGCCTCCTTGATTCCTGATGATAGTTTAATGCATCTGCTATACGTTCAAGCGCCGATAACTTTACTTCCAATGTTTCGTCAGCAATACTATTTAAGATAGTTCTTATTATGCTTACAGGATCGTTGCTGCTATATATTTGTAGGGCTGTAAGTGCACGCACGTTCAGCCTATTATTTGCTAACCTAGGTAAGCCATCACTTGGTGCACTCACATTCTGAGTGCTTGGAACAACGGGCACGACATTTTCGAGTGGAGGGGATGGCAATGGTGGAGTCGCAATGGGAAGTGGCTCTGATAATGATGACGGAGGGGCTGATAAAGGTGGTAGCATTTGTTCAGCTGAGGGGGGGGGGAGGAACTTCAGATTCTGGAGGTGGTGGCGGTGGCGGAGACACATTATTATCAGATGGTGGAGGCGGTGGAGGAACTGCAGACTCTGGAGGAGGCGGTGGAGGTACATTATTATCAGGCGGCGGAGGAGGGCTGAGTGGATTTCTTGCCAAGGAATTTTCTTGTTGTGGCTCTCCCTCTCCTGGCCCTCCCATTAAATAAGCTGCTAGACTTTGTTCCGTAAGCAATGGTTCTGGCGGATGGGCAACGGGGGCAGAACTGGGCTGAATTGATTCGGGAATATGAATCTGGGGCGTCGATGAAAGTTGGGTTATCCTCCTATACATTTGTAAAAGCTCTAGTGGAGGAGATACAGGTTGGGCCGTTGCATTTGCTTGGGCATGAGGAGCAGCAAAGTCAGGTGTGGCAGTTGGTATAATATTTACTGAAGCGTTACCAGGAAGGGGAACTGCCCCAGGGGCGGATGGTAACGAGCCAAAAGCTGCCAACGAAGGAACTCCTGATAATAACGAAGGTGATGATTCAGGAGGTGCACTTTGAGATATCGATACTCTTCGAACAGCAGGTATCAAAGATGCACTCTCAATATATGAACGATTAGGATGATCTACAGGCACTTGATTTAATCTACCGAAAACGCCGTCTCCATATATTTCATCCATATCTCGACTAATAGCTTTTAATTGGGCTGTGAATTTGTCGACATCGCTAACAGAGCTTTCTGTTACAAATCCCAGAATCACATCACCTAATATACCAACATCTGTCGTTCGTTCACCTTGCTCTGCAGAGGTGATTACAGGAGCCGGGCGTGCAGAAGAGGATACTGAAGAGGATGCCCCTGCATTTGCATCAACAGCCGCACGTTGTTGTATTGACTCAGTTATTGCTCGTAAAAGCAAATGGTACATTCTAAATAAATTTATCTTAGCATCATCAAAAGGTGCTTGCATCTCACGTAATTTCAAACGGCAATGCTGCCTAAGTGCATTCACATCAGCTTGGCTTGTCTCATTGGCGGTAAGTTGTGTGACAAGTGCAGTGACACCCGCAACCGTATTATTCGTAAATACATGTTCTATTGCTAGCTCCTCAAGTCTTCCTATAAACGATTCTATTCTCCTCAGTGCGGGTAGCTGATACATTGCAACAGGAGATACGACTGAAGACACCGCATTGACTGCAGCGAGCACTGGTTCCGGGGATTGAGTACGCTGCGGCATTGATTCCCGAGTCAACGAAGGTGCCACTAAAACAGTTTCAATTTGTACGCACACTTTCCTACAAAGGGTTTGCAAACTAGCACTTACGAAGAAATTACTGCTTATATGACGCAACTCGGTTGCAAGAAGCGTTAATGTTTCTTGTTGATCACTGAGAGCACGTATTTCTGTTTCCATCTGCTGTGGATTGGTTCGAGCTAAATAAATAAATCGCGCCCTTCTATCTATAAGTTGCTCGCGAGTATCGCGCGAAAGCGATCTAGGTATAAAGATTGTTTCTCTAAGCTCAGTTATTATACCTTCCGGTGGGGTACTGTACATGTCCAAAGCCAATTTGCACCTCTTTTGCACAGGACCAGGCCCCTCTTCCTGTTGCTCTTCTTGCAGATCGTGCAATGCTTGCAACTCAGTATAAAGTCTATTCCCTCGGAGTGTGCCCTTTAGAGGCGCCAAATATCTTGCAACGGCTACTCGATCCTCAGCAGTAAGCACTCGCCTTCTATCTATTCGCAGCTGCTCAGTCTCTTCTGGGTTCAAATCCTGAGAAGCATAAAGACGTCCTTCAATTGTCCGTATGTAGTGTGCATTTTGTATCGTCGGCTGTACCCTTGTAAACGCGCTGCCTACCCGTTCATAAATACGGCGTTCAATCCCTTGTATGGCACGCCACTGTACTTTGAACCATTTCTTGAGACGCATATGCACGCCACCAGCAGTAAGACGAGTAGGTTCAGTATCGCTAGCACGATATGCCATTGCCCCTTGTGCAACCTCAGCTATTCTCGCATCATTAGCTCTTCTATCATTTTGATCAGTATCAAGAGTAGCCGACGCAAGTGCAATAGGGTTGGGACTCGAAACAGTGGATGACACTACTGCCTCATCATGTTCCAGCTGATGCCTCATTTCAGCAACATTTGCAACTGACTCCAATACATAGCGCCATAAAAGTGATCTTCTCGTGGATATATGTTCTTGCTGGTCAAGGGCAGCAACCATTTCCTTCATAACTTCATATCTTCGCTTCAACTGCCCATTACGCATAATTTGCGTGTCCAATTGCAATTCAGTAACAGGAATACGAAGTTCTAGACTATCACTAAGTAAATTTTCTCTTGTTACTATTGTCTCTGGTACCCCGAGAGCTCGCAAAAGTTTACGGAAATCATTGTTTACCTCTTGCCGTTCCCCAGCGGTAATACTTGCCCTCGCACTGTCTCTAATCCGTCTAACCTGCCCATGCCTGGTACCATACATGGTTGCGCGTACCCGTAAATGGCCTTTATACTGACTCCTCCCTCTTTGCGAAATATGCTCATATGTCATACCCATTATGTAGCTTCCTCGCTGTATTCTCCTTGCCTCCTGATTATCTATTGCAATCTGTTGACCTGTTCTCCCAAGAGTCTCTGAACTTCCAAGATATTCTATATCATCTTCATTAAAGATAAAAAAGTGAGGAACCTTATTCCCTCGTGCCCCAGTTAAACTCAGGCCTTCATATCCTGCCGATTCAAGAGTTATAGGAAGACAAAACTGCTGGATGGCATCTGAAAAATACCGTTTAAATAGAAGGAGATCTCGATACGCTTGAGTACTTTGCCACATTCTTAGCTCAGCTGCGTTTGTGATTCTAGGAATATTAGGTGGCATAAATGATCGATTATGTGTTGCACGAAAACGTGCTGCTGCAGTTTGTGCTGCTACTCCTAAACCCGTCCTATCCTTACCACTCTTGCACTGGCACCCTTTTGAGAGATGTAGATTTTCACAAAAGGTATGACGATGTATTTCGAGCTCCAAAGCATGAAGCTCCTCAGATTCATGTGGCCTCCAATGAAATCGGCGATGCAGAAGAGGTACAAAAACACTTCTATCAAATTGCTCGCGAAGAAGAGTACCGATCTCAGAGGACGTCGTAGGTGGGTTTCTGCGAAACAAAATAGCATACATGGAAGTAATAGTATTCCTTAAATCACTCGAAATATTACTATCTTTTAATAAACTAAGAAGAAATCGTGCTATTGTTTCTTGATACTTGTTAAATGCTGATGACCCAAAGAAAGAAGAGGGAAGATGCATGGGGACACTGTCCCAATCAATAAGTCCGTCACGTAAAAAAGTAGTACGAGTCCTTGGTGGGGAAGGAAGCGCGGCACATAATGCGTTATTTAATGATTGTGCTGCTCGCCGTAGCTCGCTACGGTCTCCTCTTTGACCTAGATTCTTCAAAAGATACGAAAACATGCGTTGATTATTCACAACATTTACTCTGTCAGAAGCCTCCAATCCTACCTCTTGCCCAAGGAATCTTCGATGTACCGACTCAGAGAGAGGTTGACTCTGCATAATAGGCTTTTTCAGCACAATGATAACTGGTCCTTGAGGTGTTGTGATACGCATTCTCTTGCCTTCCGGCGGCCAGTTGTCTATTGTTTGTATCATTTCTTCTATAAGAGGGCGCTCATAATCACCTACAAAGTATTTCATTGCTGAGAAGTCCATATAATTAGAAAACACATGTTGAAATTCAAATTGTGGTGTACCATCGCTATTGTTGCCTATTGCTCTAAAGTAATTACTTCGGCGAGGGTTGCCCGATGCTGCTTGTAAATGTGTGATTGCAGCAAATTCCACCCCCTCCTCTACACGCGCTGCATTATCCATTCTCCCTGATCGATTAATAATTGATTGCACTGCACCACTCTGATCTCGGACTACTACCGCACCTAAATTAGAGGAATGGTTGGTCTGATCCATACAGCCGGGCGACATATGTCCATGTTCATCTGGTCTTCCTCTCCCCGCTCTATCCGATTCACTTGGTGATGCATGATTGCGATTCGCCTCCAACTCTGCCCGTAAAAGATCACCGTTTATTATTTCAGTACCAGTATTTCGAGATCTTGGGCTACTCGATTCCTCCGCATGCGTTCGTGGAGTATGCAGCGTGGTAGTGAAAGACTGTTCAATAGTACAATGGTTATCTTCATATCTTCTTGGAGCCCTCTCAATATTTTGCAAAATAAAGTGTATAATTGCTGCTCTGCACTTTTTAACACTATGGCTATGTACCTGCGTAGGATGTGGTGGCTGCCTACGAATTGCTTCTAATGTCGCTCGTAAATCTTCATTGCCTGGATACTGAAGGATATCTCCAATAGTTTGAGCGGGCCATTCGTGGAGAACTGCAGCATACTCAGGATCCCCGAGTCCAGCCAAATGAAGACGACTCTCCTCTAAAATACTCGTTATTGCTTCACGCACCATGTTCCTTGCAAATCCTTGCGCTTGTAGTCCTTCAGTTAATCCCCTCTCTAAACGCTCGCGTCTTGTTGTTGGACTTTGACTATCGATTCTTGAAATAACCTCTGTATACAGCAGGTTGTTAGACATAGATATTGTCGTGGGCCCCTCTTGCACTTGAGATTGTGGTATATGCTGTGCCGCAACATTGCTGGTGAGAGCAGCTGATGCTTGTGCTTGTACGGATGGTCTGCGGGTAATAATTTGTGCATTCTCTGCTGTAAAATCTATCCGATCGATATTGCTTGCCCCAATATTTTCTGCAGCAACTCTTCTTTGCCGTACCAATTCTGTCATTAATTGAACAGCAGACCGCATAATATCTCTGTCAGATGTTGTTTGCCATCCAGTATTTGAACCTGTTCTATTTTGGACTTGTACTTCAAATCGAGTATTTTGCCAAACAACATAATTACGATCCCCCTCCCTTCGTATACTTATTCCCAGATCCCGGGCTGTAGACCAAAGTGGAGTAGCATTCGATGAAAAACCGCTGGAAGAATCCCCCAGCACATTAGATTGATTCCCTGTCATAATGAAACCTATAATATTCCTTCTCCGTCATGTGCAAATTTTTCTGACGGAAAACTACCCATAACATAACCCTCTCCCACTCATTACTATAGCACGGCATGCTTTATGTTGTAAATTTTTATTTTAATTTTTCACAATCCTTATTCTTGCCTACTGAAAACATGCAAATGTCGATTTTCAGTACTGGCTTTCCATGTTTTTTCACTACTGAAACAATACAATTGCTGATTATCAGTAGTACGTCCTGAGCTTATACTCATATTCTGCTGCTCGGTCTCACCCTGGATTGAAGACAATATGCCGAATTTGTGGAATTGTGCTATCACCTTACAAACACCTCTTCAGACAACAATATGTGCCTTGATTATGCCACACACAAATGGGTTTCGCTGCTACCGCAGCTCTATTTTTATTTTATGCACCTGTAACCCCACGTTTCGCCGACCGTAGCGCGGACGCGCTACGGTCGTGCTTCACGCGGGGCTAATGAATTCCACCGCTGCCGCATACGCATCAGGCTAAGGCTGGAGTGGTGTCAACTTAAAGAAACTTGTAACCAATCAGAACCGAGCCACGGTAGTGGCGAAATGCAGCTCTAGCCCCGCGTGAAGCGAAGGGCGCGCGCTATTAGCGCGCGGGCCGAGCGGAACGTGGGGTTGGGGAAACGGGTAAAAAAAATAGAGCTGCGGTAGCAGCGGCACAAAAATGTATCTGCACCAACAATATGTGCATTGATTAGGTCAAATACAATGGGTTTCGCTGCTACCGCAGCTCTATTTTTATTTTATGCACCTGTAACCCCACGTTTCGCCGACCGTAGCGCGGAGCGCTACGGCCGTGCTCCACGCGGGGCTAATGAATTCCACCGCTACCGCGGTGGGGTCCATATTGGCCACAACGTGGTAAGGCTTTATTTTCTCTTTTTTTCTCTTGACATCAGTATCATTTGATGCCAAAATGATATTTAAATGGATGGATTATGCCTGACAAACGCCCCTCTGTACGTGAGTTACACAAGAAATTATAAGAAGCGAATATGTTTCTTTGCATGAAAGCCGAACAAAAGAAAGAGGAGAATCAACATTATGAAATGTCTACATTGCGATAACGACAAATTTCAAGAGAAATATCTCTGCTTTACACCAGAAATTAAAGGGGAGCAGATTGAAGTAACAGCAGCTGCATTTGCATGCACGCAATGCCAAGAACCGTTAATGAATGATACGCAAATGAATGCTTTCCGTAAGGCAGCTGCTGACAAATATCGAAAACTCCATAATTTACTTACCTCTGATGAAATCATTGCATTTAGATCTGTATTAGGTATGTCACAAACCGCTTTTGCTAATTATTTGAAAGTAGGAGAAGCAAGCGTTAAACGCTGGGAGACCTACTACGTTCAGGATGTAGGTCAAGATGAGCATATTCGACTCAAATGCGATGAAGCCTATGCAGAATTTAATGCTCTAGAGGTGCATTGGAAAAGCCATCCACCAGATGAATTTAGTGGCAACAAGCGGTTTAGTTTAGAATTATTTAAACAGGTAGTTAGTTATTTGATACAGTTCGCAAAAAGCCCTCTTTTCCTTAACAAAGCATTATTCTACGTTGATTTCAAACATTTTCAGCTATACAATACAGGAATCACTGGAACACGATATGTTCATTTAGAATATGGACCTTGCCCAGACCAATATCAAAATCTCATTCAATATTTAATTAAAGAACACGTTTTGATCTCCAAGGGACATCATGAACTAAAAAGTGTAGAAAAAGCAGATCTTCATGTATTTTCCGACTCAGAACAATCTGTACTTCACCTAATTGCCGACTGCGCAAAATCAGATGGCGGAAAAAACCTATTGCGACTTTCACATCAAGAGCAGGCATATAAAAAAACTGAACCCATGCAATATATCAGCTATCAATTTGCAAAAAAATTAAAAATTTAAACATTATAATCTTATTATATTATCGCCTTCCATTCATATAGGTTGTCTCTTCATGCGTCGCTTCATGCGTCAAGCTAAATCATCCTCGGTTTCACAACTCCCTGTGGAAGAAACTTACAATGCTTATTTCATCTTTACAGAATCTTTACAACATTTTTATTGATTTAAAATATATATCGTGATACAATAAAGGAAACAAAAAAATTTTTTAAAAACAAATATTACTTTCAAACTTGTTTGATTTTAATTAATAAAAATTAACAAAAACCCAATATATATATGATAAATAATCAGTTTAATTATAACTTTAATTTTCCGAATTTTAATCTAAACTTGGGAAATTCTGCCTCAAGTGGCAGCCTTTCGTCTCAACCGTTGTCAATTGACCAGTCTTATCGACATCGGGGACAGCAAGATATGGAAGTAGATTCTTTTCCCGTATCAACGCCCACTGCGCAAACTTCTTCTTATGTGCATCTCATGCCAACCACACCAGCCGCTCTTCTTGACCAAGAAGATAATCACTCTGTTGTGAAATCAGATGCTGAAGTTATACCGCAGCTACCGCTCTCTCCATTCCCTTCTCTAAGCGCCCCGCAGAGGCCACTTCTTGTTACTACCACTGCTACTTCTTCTCTTACTCAACGTATACTTACTCCCACTTCTTGCTCTTCATCTTCCTCACTTCTGCCCTGTCCACCATCTTCTAGCAATGCCACTACTATCCCTTCCCCTGCTCAGCACCTGCCTCTTGACCGGACACAACCACCCACTCCTTTTACCTTCGATGACATACCAGCTACTAATGCAGTAACAACCACTTGCTCGCCTCGTCGTGGAATGACACGTAAAAACGAATGTCTTAGCGAAAATAATAGTGAAGAAAAAAGACCTCGAATCCGGGAGCTACGTTTTAATGACTCTGCAAACGAAACATATTCATTTCCCTATGATTTTGCTGAAATGCAATCCAGGTGCTCTGATGATTATGGAGTCCGTTCAGCTTTTGAAAGAGAGGTTGTCAAGAAAGACGAAGAGCGTGTCTGCGTACACAGCACGAGCCGCGAAGGGTATTACAGTTTTACTATTGATAACGATCAAATAGATCGCTATGAGAGCCGATATGAGAGCGCGTATAACTCGCTGTTTGAGACGTGGTCTCAGAGCTTGGGCTATATTGGTAGAATGGTAAGCTCGATAGTATCTGGTATAGTATCTATGCGCAGAACGATTCTAAGGCGCGCAGATGTATCGCGAACATATAGCTCCTACAACTATGAGACTAGGCGGGAAAGCATCGTTACTGGTCCACGTACTGTGGATACATCTCAAACCGCTCCCGAAATCCAAGTTACAGACAATCGCGATGCTCCCGACACTGATTTTGTGGATACTTTTGCACCTGGTAGATGGCCACAGCAACAACCACAGCAGCCACGGCCTCGGCTGCGTTCCATTTTGCACCGCCCACTACAGCCACAGCCAACATCAGCACAGCCACAAGCACAACTGTCGCAACCACAGCCATCATCTGTACAACCGCAGCCGCCACAACCACAGCAGTTACCACAAACGCAACCACAGCCAACATCGACACCGTCACGGCCAATATCGGCACGATTACGGAGCATCTCCCGATCGTTACCCACCACACAGCAAAATCAGTAATTCTCACTCAAGCACTTTTCGCTGGGTTTGCGTGCTTGGTGCCCACATACGCATATGCATCAGGCTAAGACCATGACACTCACAGGTTTTGGCACATTTTTAACAGGGAGAGCTGCAGGAGAGGGCTTACAGAGATAGCTTGTCAGAGGCGTGTGGGGTGCTTAGATGCATTGGTAATTAAGGTCTGGACAGTAAGGGAGATTAGAGAGAGCTAAGAGATCTGTATTGGCTTATGCATTTTCAGCGAGCGTACGCTCGCTGTAGTCCAAGCATATAGAAATCGTATGACAAATAAATTTGCCATACGATTTCTATATGCTTGGACTTTTCCACTTTCAGTGGAAAAATGCAACAAACACCCCAAGCACCCCTAACGCCTCTAATCAAGTCTCTCTGCAGCTATTCTCTTGTGGCTCTCCCTGTAAAAAAAAGCAACCATGGCTTGTATACGCTGGAGTGGTCCGGCTTACTGAGTTACGACAGTGAGTATATGTAATCTCTGAAGCAAATAGGCAATTGCCTTTTTCCGGATACGCATAACCGGACTGGTCATATCCTCAATGACGGCGTGGGCCAAATAATGCTCTTCCCTGGTTTCTTCGCTATTTGCCGGCACCTCATAACTACTAGGAATATGCGCCTTAAACCAATCAATGGCTTCCTCGCGCCGTTTACCATCCTGCATCAAGAGGGGGTAGATGCAATTGACAATCACAGTGTACGGTATATAGAGCTTATTAAACTGGGCCCGCAGCAGCACTGTCGTTGGCATAGCTGCCTCTGGGGCACAGCGATCATCGAATACTGCCTCCTTATTGGGCAAATTAAGTTCGTGTGCCATGAGGTAGAAGTAGCGATTGGCAAGATGCACACTCTGTGCTGTATGGGGAACAAGAGATTCTAGAAGCTGTTTTCGAAACTCTGCAAGTTCATTATAAATATGAGTGGCAAAATTAGGTTGTATTCCCTTAACAATACATTGGTACTGGGTCATCACAGCATTTTGTACAGCTCCTCCACAAAGCATCCCAGCGCGGATATATTCACTAAGCACTTGGACGGTGAGCTCTCGATCTCGTCTTTCGATCAGTCGTACCATAGTATGCAGCGCTGCACTTTCGATGTGTGTATAAAAAACTGTAAGCGCCTCTGTCCCACGAGGAGGGGTTCCAAGATAGGCCTCGCGTCTTTCAATTCGACCAATAAAATCCCGTACAAGCACTTCTCGAAGATCTTGCATGCTTTGCAGCCCAGTCTCGGCCCTCACTGTTGATAGATTACTTATGTTGCATTCATCAAATAACGTCAAAAAACCACGTAAGCTATACCAAGAAGGTTTTTTTGGAATCTGGGAAAAAATTGCATATTGCAGATGCGTGGTATCGATACGATATTTGGCAAATTCTACAAAATCTGCGGCAGATTCCCCATATTTTGTTTGAAGACGACGGATGCAAGCTTCAGCATGTGGCTGTGCAGCAACTGTATGTAGCACAGTAGCAAGTTGCTGGTCTTGCAACAGGTATGCAAGCTCAAAAGGATTCGCATTATTCTCGCACAGCTCTCTAGCAACGCTCTGTAAAAAGATGCTAAAGTCATTTCTTTGGCCTTGGCGTAGCCGAGCGACTGCAACAGGATGGTCTACAAGATAGCCACAGAGGAAATCCTGCATTTTTTGCGGCTGTGTATTCCATAGAGGCGATAGTAGCGCTGCCTCAAGAGGTGTCCGTCCTTTCCCATTCAGTATCACAGGATCAGCTCCATGTTCCAAAAGTGCTTCGGAAGACTCCCTATCGCCCTGTAAGAAAGCAACGTGGAGGCAGCTCATAATGCCGCTTCCAGATTGAGAATGCATCTGGGGGTGTATATAGGAAGTATTCGCCGGCACCCCTTTTTGTAGCAGTTTTTTTACTACCTTGCCCCATGATAGCCGCACAGCGTATGTCAATAAGAGACTATGGGGCAGCTCTTTAGTGTTATGCGCAAAATCGCTGTCCCACGCACTGTCTAGGAGCTGCAACGCAAAGGTTTCCCCTCCTTCAAAGAAGAGGGTAAAGAGGAGGTGTTCAGGCTTTTTCCCATACGTTGCGGCAAGTGCTTCAAGATATTGTAGAGAGCGCTCGGCACCTATGTGACGGATAAGACTTGCGCTAAGTCCCGTGTCTTGAATACATGCGGCAATCTCAAGAGGATTGCTAGTACCTTCTCTGCATAGTATCTCAGGATGGTGTGTGAGCGCATGGATAATCGATGGACTTTGGGATGGACTTTGGGATGGACTTTGAGAATCCACAACCCTTCCTCGAAGGACCGGAAAGATATGCTGCAAAAACTCGAAGGCAGCTTGAGTCGGCAACCTCGCAATATAGTCGAAAGGCTGTCTTTTATGCTGATCTTTTGCGAGTACGGCCCTCTTACGCTCCCCCTGCATAAGCAGGTTCGCGGCGTCCGCGTTTGCCTGCATACATGCAAGATGCAGCGGCAGCAGCTTTTGCTGATTGCAAACAGCGCCAAGATCGGGTGCAAGAGAAAGAATCCTTTCAGCCACCGCGAGTCGTCCATGCCGCAGCGCAATATGCAATGCCGAGTCCCCAGTATCTAGTAAACGTCTTGTAAAATCAAAATTATTATTTAATAAACAGATAGCAAGTTCTGTGTGGTTAAATTTGGTAAGGTAATAAAGCGCTTCCATACTATCGTGATGCAGTGTTCGTGCAATCAAGGCCCAGAATTCTGGAGTAACTGATGAGGAGCCATAGAGCATATGGGCATAGCCTGCAAGACTACTATAACTACTCCGTATACCCTCGAGGGCAGCGGGCTGAGATAGACAAATCTCAAAAATATTATATAACTCTGGGCTGCCATATGCTGTGTGCACAAGGGTGCCATGACAAAGAGCGAGTACCATAGGGGGAATATGCTCTATCTCAAAAAGAATTTTAGGTAAGGCAATGTCTAAAAAGGGATGGATAGTCTGACTGAGTGGGGCAAAAAGTGGGATAATCGTTGCAAGCTCACTTCCAGTCAGGGAAGGAGCGCACTCATGGATAGCAGTAAAAAGAGCCCGTACGCACCGACTATCAGCCTGCTGCTCCTCTCCCTGATACTGGCGTAGCATGAAAAGGGATGCAATACGATACAGCTCCTGCGCTGACAGCCCTGATAACATACCCTCTTTTGGGAGCACTTCTGAAAACGTACTAAAGACCTGTCCTCTGTCCCAATGCATCTCTTGGAAGGTGTATGCCATGTGCAAAAGCGCTGGCAGATCTTGCTTGGTATAGCTTTGCCTGCGCCGCACTATTTCATCTCGCACTGCGTTAGTAAAACGCAAGCCTGCCCGCTCCGTTCTTTGCAGCTCACCTAGAAACGCACTTAGCCCCTGCAAAGAGACGCACGTTATGCCAAGCACATGTTCTCGAACATATTCAAGAAGGCGCTCTTCAACTGTCTCTACAAGTGCTCTTGATCCCTGATTTTTCTGTAATAAGACACACGCCGTCGCAACTTGCAGCTCGAGAGACTGGTAGGCAACATGTTTATTTCGGATAATAATTTCTTCAGCAATCCTAAAAAGCGTATCGTTTCCTTGTAAGCGCACTGCGTATTCACATACCACACGAGACAACGCTTCGAGCTCATCTGCCTGCACCTGCCTTGTGAGCATGAGATCGCACCACGCAAGGATGGCTTCCTCATCCTCCCGTGCATCGCTAGTATGCTGTCTACTCACAGGCGACGATGGCGGCTCGTCTATCAAGGGCTGTATCGTTGTAAAATTTACTGAAGAACAACTACACATAATTATTAATATAACGTCATGCGCACTTTTCCTGACGGAAAAGTGCACATGACGAAAATAGCGCACATAGCACCAATACAAACTTTATTATTAAAATAATACGCTAAAAATCAATTGAAGTCAATCCTTCATAATCCTTCATAATTCCTCGTGATTGAGCACTAAATCACCTCTCTCTACAACATTGCATAAAACAATAATTTATGCTAGCATAACGACTATAAGGAAAAAAGGAGCATAAGATGAAAGCGATTGTAACAAGTAAAGGCCAAATCACTATCCCACAATTCATTAGAGCAAAAGCCAACATAAAACCTGGAACAAAATTAGATTTTGAACTAGAAGGGAAGGATACACTGATTATACATCTCGTAAGTAAGGATATTACTGCATTAAAAGGAATTATAAAAACGAAAAGAAAACGTCCTGTTACGCTCAAGGAAATGGATGATGCAATTTCTTCTCATGCAATTAATAGGAATGCATGCCTTTGATAAAAACGCAGCGAAACATCTGCGCACTTTTTCTGAATTGTAATTTTTACGCCATGTGCAATTTGCCACCAGAAAAATTCGCACAGGCGTCATGTTAGATATCTAATTGCAGGCGCTCAGGGTCTTCGAGGTGGTTCTTTATGTGCATTAAGAAGAGAATGGCATCTTTGCCATCAATAATTCGATGATCATAGCTTAACGCAAGATACATCATAGGACGAATCACTATCTGATCATTAACCACAACAGGACGCTTCTCAATTTTATGCATACCTAAAATCGCACATTGCGGAGGGTTGATAATGGGTGTTGAGAGCAAAGAGCCAAAAATGCCCCCATTCGTAATGGTAAAGCTGCCACCTGCCAAGTCCTCCACTTTCATGCCACCCGTTTTGGCCTTCTCAGAAAACAGATCTATCTCCTTCTCAATATCGGCAAAACTCAGCGTATCTACACTTCGAAGAACAGGCACAAACAATTTATTTTCCGCGGAGACCGCAATGCTGATATCAACATAGTTTCTATACACAAGATCGTCCCCATCAAGATAGGCATTGATTTGCGGAAAAGCCTTGAGCGCAGCTGCCGAGGCCTTCAAAAAAAATGACATAAACCCAAGCTTTATTCCATGTGTAGATTGAAAAATTTCTTTATATTTTTCACGAATTTGCACAATGTGCGACATATCGACTTCATTGAATGTCGTGAGCATTGCCATCTCGTGTTGGGCCTGCACGAGTCGCTCTGCAATGGTTTTTCGGATGGCAGAAAGCTTATGACGCACTTCTTTGGGATGATGAGAAATGGGATGCTCTAAGGGAGGTGGAGGTGCTGGCATAGGCTGAGGCGTAATTTCGGGTACGAGCGTGGGCATGGGCATGGGTTCGGCTATTGTGGCTACGGACTCTGTATCAATAGTCGCAATGGAAGCACCCACCTTTACGGTGTCGCCTACCTTAGCGTGAAAGGTGATTTTTCCAGCTTCTGGGGCATAGAGAACCTGATTGAGTTTTGCGGTCTCGACCTCTACAACTTCGGCATCTTTCGCAACATGTGCCTCCGATGCGACCAATAATTTAGCAATCGTCACCTCGGCTATAGACTCGCCGAGCCGTGGAATGTTAAGAGATACCTTCATATACTTGCCTCATAATAAACGCCATGTGCAATTTTCCAAAGGAAAATTCGTACATGGCGTTAATAATACACTTGCCTCATAATAGTTGCATATTCTTTCTCATGCACTGTGTGCGATCCAACAGCGGGAGTGGCCGCTCGTTTTCTTCCAATATATTGAGCCTGGGGAATAAAGTCCCGCACATAACTCCATGCCCCGGCATTTTCAGGCTCTTCTTGCACCCACAGCCATGTATGCACCTTTGTATGCACCTTTGTATACTTAGCGACAATTTTTTCAAAGGCCATTTTTGGAAAAGGATAGAGCTGCTCAATGCGTATAATAGCACTTCTTTCGTCATGGGCTTTTCTCTTTTCTGCTATAAGATCATAATACACTCTTCCCTGACAGAGGATAACGCGCTCGGCGTGAAGTGTCGCATCTTCGATGATTTCATGAAAACTACCCTCGGCAAGCTCTGCAAAACTACTTGTTGCTTCAGGATGGCGCAAAAGCCCCTTGGGGGTAAATACAATAAGAGGAGTACCCGCACATGCTTGTCTTCGTAAAAGATGAAAATACTGCGCAGGAGTTGTAGGGACTGCAATTACCATATTATTTTCAGCAGCAAGCTGTAAAAAACGCTCCATGCGCCCCGATGAGTGCTCAGGCCCCTGTCCTTCATAGCCATGAGGCAGCAACAGCACAAGCTTCGAGTGATTATTCCATTTACTCTCCCCTGCAGCTATGTACTGATCAATAATCACCGCCGCTCCATTGGCAAAATCACCGAACTGTGCCTCCCACATCACAAGCGTCTTTGTATTGCCAAGAGTATATCCATATTCAAAACCAAGTGCTGCATATTCTGAAAGTGACGAATCATATACCTCAAATGAAGCGCCTCCAACATGCTGGAGAGGCACATAGCCTGTCTCAGTATGCTGATCTATCCACACTGCATGGCGCTGGCTAAAAGTTCCACGCCGAGTATCTTGCCCTGTCAAGCGCACTGGCACTCCTTGCTGTATAATAGTTGCAACTCCCAGCGCCTCTCCAAGTGCCCAATCAACCGTTTGTGCCTTTTGCCTCTCCTCTATCTGCTTTTTAAGTCTAGAATGTACTGTAAATCCCTCAGGCACCGCTGTCAGGGTTGTGAGTATCTTGTGGAGCTCATCTTGTGAAACTGGTGGAAGCTCTTTTGCAATTACTCTCTTTTCATGAGATTTATAAACATTCTTTTTATTTTTTGCAAATTTGTCATACTCAGCATGCAGTTTATTTTGGATTTCAGTATCGATATGTGTGGCCCATGCTGTATCCACATGCTTTTGATATTGTGTGTGAATAGAGGGCTTTTTGCGTATTTCTGCATACAGTAGAGGCTGTGTATATGCTGGCTCATCAGACTCATTATGCCCATATTTTCTATAGCAATCGAGATCAACAAAGACATCTATATGAAATTTTTGCCTGCATTCGAAGGCAAGTTCCATAGCCCAGATGCACTTTTCAGGATCTTCTGCACTCACATGAAACACAGGAAAGCCAAATGCCTTCGCAATGTCAGTGCATCTATGCATAGAACAAAAGTCTTTTGGCGTCGTTGTAAACCCAATATGGTTATTAAGCACAATATGAATGGTACCTTTCGTTGTATATCCTTCAAGGCGAGAGAGCTGCAGTGTTTCATAGACTACTCCCTGCCCTGCCAAGGCTGCATCTCCATGAACAAGAAGTGGCAAGACTTTTGCAGTAGCGGCTTTGCCGCGTGCAAAGCCCTCCAGGACGCAATCAACAGATTCAAGATGACTGGGGTTGGACAGCATAGTAAGCTGCACATCTGCTGCATGGCGCTTGAGTTTGGAGGCAAATCCCTTATGGTATTTGACATCGCCGCCGCCTTCGAGAAGATCGAGCTCCCCTTCTTGAAACTCAACGAGAATTTCCTCAAGTGGCTTTTGGAAAATATTGGCAAGGACATTGAGTCTGCCTCGATGTGTCATGCCCAGGGCAATCTCATCGATGCCACTATGGCTACATCTATCTACGATGAGTGTCAGCATAGGGATCAGTGTTTCGGCTCCTTCAAGAGAAAAACGCTTCTGCCCTACAAATTTCGTATGTAAAAATGTCTCAAAAAGCTCTGCCTCTGCAAGCAGGCGATAGAGCTCTTTTTTATGTTCTGGGGCAAGTTCTATTTTTTTCGAAGGGCTGGCACGCTCTTCTATCCATGCGGCAATATCATGCGCTACAAAAGGGCGCGCCTCTACATCGAGTGCAAGGGGTGCGACAAGCGGGGTAGCAAGGGGTGTAATAGGCGTCTGACTATTTTCTGAAAAAGATGCAAAAAAATCCCTCCAGGCAGGATCTAGGGCTACGGCTCCTGATAGGAATTTATCATAGTACTCTTCTAATAAATGGCTATTTTCAAAATGTACCCAATGCATGTCTCCCCAAAAGTTTTGCGCAGGCCGTAGCGCGGTTATTCTTCTTCATATACCTTGGGTTCAAAATTTAGCAAGTTTTAATGGCAAAAAAATACATGTAATTGTTATAAAGATTGAAGAGGTGAAGAGATGAGAAACAAATTTTTTATTATATTTTTCATGGCATTAGGAGTATTTTCAAGAGCTCCGGCAATGCAGATTACAAGCGCTGATGAAATAACTGAAGAATGGTTAGTAAATTCCGGCGCAGAAACTGGCTATACTGAGCATGTACGCCACTTTAAAAGACTGTTTAATAACTGCCAGGTGCGCACATTTTTAGAGTTTGGTGTTGGCTTTTCAACAAAATACTTTATTGATAACTGCGAAAACGTGATTTCTGTTGAGTTTGTCACTCCGGGGACTGGTCCTGAGTGGTTACAATATTGCATGAATTTGTATGCATCATGTAAGACATGGACACCTATAGCATATTTTGCAGGGCTAGGCCTTGACACAAGTTGGACTCCATACAAGTACCTGGGGGCCGATAGCGTGTACAAAGCAGCGGCATACCAACCAGTGTATCGAAAAAGTTATGCACCCATAGATTCTTCCTTTTTGGATGATCTGAACAAATTCGTCCAGGAACAAGTCACAGCAAATACCATTGATGTTGCATTTGTAGATGCTGGGGTATGCCTTCGTGGAGATCTTGTACAAGTGCTTTTTAACAAAGTGCCGATAATTGCTGCCCATGACATAGCTTCTAAGGAAAAAAGGCAGTTAGATGATGTATATGGATATGGGCGAATAATAGTCCCACAAAATTACGTAGAAATTTTCATACCATTTGGTATGGGAACAGCATTCTGGATAAAAAATGAAGCTAGCTACGCAAACCTGATCCAGGATTTACAAAACTATGCTGCAACAGGGCCATAAGTGCCCTACAGCTAAGGGATCGTTAAGGAATAAATCGTACTTTTCAGAGGGTGTTAGAGTGAATTAAATTCTGCGCCGATCTTGCGCAGGAGATATTACAAGGCAATATCTTCAAGCAAGGAGGCGCAGAGGGTAATTTGCTATAATCCCCTCTCAAATGTACGAGTTATTTCTTAACGATCCCTAAGTTGACAGCATTGGGCCAGTTCCCTGCCGGGGAACTGGCCACTAAAACTTGTCGTCAATCTAAATGTCTCTTACTTAGCTTGAACTGCAAATTACTTATGCAAGGAGCTGACTAAAATCGATGATCTTGTCAAAATACCTGCTATCAACGACATCTTCTTCTACGCCATTTACATGAATCAAAATAGGCCTGATAGAACATAGTCGAGGCACCTTCAAGCGTTTTATTTTTTCTTCCATCTCTTTAATAACCTGCTGACCAATAGTATTTTTCGAAAATTTAACCTCACATAGATAGAGTGTATTGAAACGCGTTTGAATCAGGTAATCAACCTGGCATCCAGGCTTGCGCGTGGTTGGATTTTGAAAAAACGGACCATCCATAATCACTTCTTCTGGAGAAAGGCCTATCAAGCCCAAAAGCGTTTTTCGATTATGCGCAACAAGGTTTTCAAACTGCAACCCCATGACTATCTCCCAGGCCGAGAGACTGCTCAATGCTATATTTGCAAAATCTCCTCTTTCTATTTTCGCGCGATTTGGAGCAATGTATTTTAAGTAAAATCGTAAATAATTATCGCTCAACCTATATCGGCTCAGTTTGCCCACTTTCGCATTGTCTATACTCCAGGTAAAATCGCGCTGCACAAAACCTGCTTTCACAAGATCATCTAAGTAGCCGCTATAAGCGCCTGCGACCGTTTTTTTGAGTTTTGTGCAAATTTGCTGAAGAGTCTTAGGCCCATTTGCAAGAGATGCGACAATTTCTCTGTAGCTTGCGTTTTTTCTCGAAAACAGGTCCGTAAATATCTCTTCGAACTCGCGTACTAACAACCCTCCTCGAATAAAACAGAGATCACGTATATTTTGTTCGGCAGAAAGCTCGGGCTTAATTCGTTCGAGATAGAGGGGGACCCCTCCAGTAATAGACAAAATCTTAAATTTTTCATATCCCGAAATACGCTGTGGGTGAGGATACCAAAACGCATTGCACACAGACAAAGGAAGCTCTTCAAGCACAAGATCAATGGCAATCCTTCCCATAAAGCCTGTACTGCTTAAAATATTTTCTTCAATCCAAGAAGAAATCGATCCACATAGAACAAGAATTAACTGGGGATTTTTACTAAAATACATATCCCAAGCAGTCTTTAGCTTGCCTAAAAAATCAGGATCCTTACTCCCCATCCAAGATATCTCATCAAACACAATCAGTATACGTCCCTTAGAGATCACTTTAGAAAGAAGCCAGAAAATGTTTCCCCAATCATCTGGATTAATACCTGGTATCCCTGCTTGCTCGAGTTGCTGTACAAATTCTTTTCGCTGCGTAGCAGCGGTCGTTTCCCCAGTCGGCGGGATACCTGAAAGAAAGAGACTACGCATTTCCTTACCGAATTCCGCAAGTAGTCGGCTTTTACCAATACGCCTTCTCCCACGCACAACGACCAGACTTGCTACTCGAGCACTGAGTAGCCCTTTCAGTCTTGCCATCTCTTCTTCACGACCAATAAATTTAGAACGTTCCATATATCTCAAGTATATCACATTACAACAAATCTGCAAATGTCGATTTGTTGTTACTTTTTCAGGACCTTAGAAGCTTACAACAAATCTGCATTTGTCGATTTGTTGTTACTTTTTCAGGACCCTAGAAGCTTACAACAAATCTGCATTTGTCGATTTGTTGTTACTTTTTCGGGACAAGAGAAGCTTACAACAACTTGTAACCAATCAAAACCGAGCCACGTTAGTGGCGAAATGCAGCTCTAGCCCCGCGTGCAGTGAAGGCCGCGGCGCTAGCGCGCGGGCCGAGCGGAACGTGGGGTTAGGGAAACGGGTAAAAAAACAGAGCTGCGGTAGCAGCGACACAGAAATGATCTGCAGCAACAATATGTGCATTGATTAGGTCAAATATAATGGGTGTCGCTGCTACCGCAGCTCTATTGTTATTTCATGCACCTGTAACCCCACGTTTCGTAGGCCGTAGCGCAAGTGCGCTACGGCCGTGCTCCACGCGGGGCTAATGAATTCCACCGCTGCCGCGGTGGGTCAGTAATCACCCATACACCCCAGCACCCCACACGCCTCTGTCAAGCTCTCTCTGCAGCTATGCTCCTATGGCTCTCCCTGTAAAAAAAAAACTCCCCAGGCCATAACCACCAATGCCTTTCCGTAAATTCCGTTGCTAGCACATCCCCCCCAAAATGGTAATTGCAAATCAGGGGGGGAATATGATATGCTTAAGATAGCGCGAAAGAATTGCTTTTGCAAATCCGGGGGGCATAAGAAACATATGAGATTTATCGGTCGTGACCAAGAGTTATTACTCCTGCAAGGGCTACTTCAAAAAAAAACGACAAGCCTGGTGGTTATTCGTGGGCGGCGTCGTATTGGTAAAAGTCGGCTTGCGGAAGAATTTGCCAAGTCCTTTTCAAAGGCCTTTATTTTTTCGGGCATTCCACCGGTTGATGGCATAGACCCCACAGCACAGCGTGCAGAGTTTTTACGACAGCTTCAAGAGTATAAGCTGCCCATATATCGCCATGAAGACTGGGGGGATCTATTTTACGACCTTGCTGCGCTCACAAAGAAAGGCCGAATCCTTATTGTGCTTGATGAAATTACCTGGATGGGATCCAAAGACCCCACTTTCTTGCCCAAACTGAAGACCGCCTGGGACAGGCATTTTAAGCACAATCCGCAGCTTGTGATGATCATATCAGGCTCTAATTCGGCCTGGATTGAGAAGAACATATTGAGCAGCACAGGCTTTTTTGGGAGAGTCTCTCTTCGCTTAACTCTCGAAGAGCTTCCACTCCCCGATTGCAACCGATTCTGGAAAGGCTTTCCCGGAATTATAGCACCCTATGAGAAATTTAAAATACTTTCTATCACCGGTGGAATTCCTCGCTATCTTGAAGAACTTCGCCCCGATCTCACAGCTGAGGCCAATGTACAGCGCCTGTGCTTTGAGCCTGAAGGGCTGTTATTTTGCGAATTTGACCAAATCTTTCATGACCTCTTTCTCCACAAAGGAGCCTTTTATAAAGAAATCGTCAGCCTTCTCATTGATCGTCATCTTTCTATGACAGAGCTTGCAGATGCACTAAAACGCTCCAAAGGCGGGGATCTAAGCGATGCCCTCTTCGAGCTCACACAAGCAGGTTTTCTGGCTCGTGACTATACATGGTCGCTTCTCACCGGAAAAAAAGCAGCAATCAGCCGTTATCGCCTTAAGGATAATTATCTGCGTTTTTACCTCAAATATATTCGTCCCCATAAGCAGCAGATCGAAAGCGGAAAAGTACGCAAGCTTCCTCCTGGATGGCATTCTATCTTGGGCCTACAATTTGAGAACCTCGTTATTAATAACGGGCATCTCCTGCAAGAGCTCCTGCAGGTGCCTCCAGGCGAGCTTAGCTCAGCCGGGCCTTATCTACAAACACCGCAAGTACGGCGAAAAGGATGTCAAATTGATTATCTTATTCAAACGCGTTTCCAATGCCTCTACGTCTGTGAAGTAAAATTTCGCCAAGAAAAAATCGGCATGGGAATTATTCCAGAAGTACAAGAGAAGCTGCATGCGCTCAAGCTTCCTCGAGGCTTTTCATGCCGTCCTGTACTCATCCATGTCAATGGTGTCGATGAGGATGTAGTTGATAGTGGTTTCTTTGCTCGAATCGTTGATTTTAATGAATTTCTCGCGCACTAACAGAAACTGCACGCAGCAGGATGTTCTTCGGCGTGTGGACAGGATCAACGAATTCAATGACATCAACGCTATAGCCTGCTGCCTCTAATTGCTGCACACGCATGACATCGGTAAGAAGCGATGCAAAGCGCTCCTTAAAAAGCCCATGTTTAAACAGCACAGGACACATCTCTTTTTTGAGCTCAGCGTTCAGAGCATGCTGGCAACAAGGGGCTACAAAAATGGCCTTAGCACCCCAGAGGAGCGCCTTTTCAATGGCAATATCGGTGGCAGTATCACAAGCATGAAGGGCAATAACAATATCAACAGGCCCATCTGGCTCAAAATCTGCAATGGAGCCTTGTACAAAAGATATTCTATTGTCACAAAGTGTAGACGCTATGTGATTGCATGTGGCAATCACCTCTGTCTTCTGATCAACCCCTACAAGGCGATATGGGTGCGGATAATGAGTTCGTAAAAAATACTCAAGGGCAAACGTAAGATAGGCCTTTCCACAACAGAGATCTACAACAGTAATACTATCTTGAAATCGAGGAAGCACCGACGAGACAATCTCTATAAAGCGATTAATCTGCTTGAACTTTGCCGCTGCTTGGGCTTTGACCTTTCCCTCTTTAGTAAGAATGTCAAGTGCAACAAGACTCGGAACAATCACACCCTCTTCAAGAAGGTGTTTTTTCTTGCGATTATGGGCAAGATCGGCTGTATAGGGCACTTTAAGCCGCTTCTTCTTACCTTTCCAATTTTGACTTTTCCAATGCCCATCTCTGCGAGCCTCAGCATACCATTCTTCCTCTTCTAGGCGCAAAAAACAATGCGTATAGGTTTGAAAGAGCTCTTCAAGCTCGCCCTGTATATGCTCAAGAGCAATATGGCGTGTCTTCGAGCTTTGCTTGCCCAAGTCCACACGCTGTACGTACATACCATCTTTGAGGGCCACAGGCTTGAGTTGCACTTTACTCCCTGTGGCATCCCGCGGCCCACTAAACGTCGCCCGGACGATTTTCTTGAGCCGCTCTGGCTGCTGAAAGCTGGCAATAATGTCTTCAATAATAGTCACGAAACCACAAAGTTTACAAGCTTATTAGGAACAAAAACCACTTTCTGTACTGAAACCCCTTCTAAAAACTTTTGCACATTAGGATGGTTTTTTGCAATTTCGATAAGTGTCTCTTCAGGCGCATCTTTCGGAAGATCAAGCCGGGCTCGAAGCTTGCCATTCACCTGCATGATATACGTAACAGTCACATCCTCGACAAAACGCATATCAGCTTGAGGATAGGCGGTAAAGGTAATTTCCTCTTGACATCCAAGGTGCTGCCAGAGCTCGCTCGCAATATGGGGGGCAAATGGCGAGAGCAGTTTTAGAAAATCAATAAGAGCATTCTTGGGATATGCGCTGAGGCTCGTAAAATCATTGATGAACTCCATCATCTTAGCAATAGCAGTATTGAACTGTAGCTCCTGCATGTCCTGAGATACTTTATAAATAAGCTTATGGATAAGCCGCTTTGCCTCTTCTGACTCTTGCGCCGTCACTTTCTCTGAGTGCACCATGTCAAATGCACGCTGCAAAAAGCGCCTGCACCCCTGCACCCCAGCTGTATTCCATACTTTTTCTTTGTCGAAGGGCCCCATAAAAAGCTCATACAGCCGTAAGGCATCAGCGCCATACTCTTCAATCACTTGATCAGGAGGAATGCCATTCAACTTGGACTTTGACATCTTATCAATTTGACTTGATAGTTTTTCTCCAGTTTCTTTGTGATAATACGCCCCTTCACGCTCTTCCACTTCGTCGGGAGAGATATACAGGTTCATCTTATTTTTGTAGGATCTTGCCACCATAAGCCCTTGGTTGCGAAGCATTTGAAAAGGCTCTTTGGTGGTTACAAGTCCAAGATCATAGAGCACTTTATGCCAAAATCGTGCGTAGAGAAGGTGGAGGGTAGCATGTTCCACGCCGCCTACGTAGAGGTCTACTGGCAACCAGTAGCGCTCGCTCTCGGTAGCGCAAAAGGCTTTGTCATTATGTGGATCACAAAAGCGAAGGTAGTACCAGCATGAGCCTGCCCATTGCGGCATGGTATTGGTCTCGCGCCTGGCGTTTTTGCCTGTTTTAGAATCGGTTATTTCAACCCATTCTTGTACTTTTGCTAAGGGGCTCTGTCCATCACCCGAAGGCTTAAAATCAGAAAGCTCTGGCGGCATAAGGGGCAGCTCATCGAGATCGAGCGCGCGCTTGGTGCCATCTGCAAAATGCAAGATGGGAATCGGCTCTCCCCAATAACGCTGGCGTGAAAAGAGCCAATCACGAAGCTTATACTGCACCTTGCGCGCCCCATTTTTGGATGCCTCAAGCCAGTCACACATGCGCACCTTGGCTTGTTCGGTAGAAAGCCCATCTAAGACAACCGCTCCACGCGAATTCTGAAGCACCCCATCGCCTTCCCATGCAGCATCAACGGGTGCATCTGGTACTTGGACGACAGTAATTTTCTCAATGCCGTGCTTTGCAGCAAACTCATAATCGCGCTGGCAATGCTGCGGTACTGCCATGATAGAGCCTGTACCATAGGTTGCAAGCACATAATCGGCAATCCAGATAGGGAGTTTTTTGCCGCTGACAGGGTTTATGGCATAGGTTCCTAAAAAGACACCAGATTTTTCTCGATTCAGTTCTGTACGCTCAAGCTCTGTCTCTTTTGCTGCCTTTGCCTGATAGAGCTGCACTTCGTTTCTGTTCTCATGAGTCGTAAGGAGGTCTACAAGAGGATGTTCTGGCGCAAGCGCTATAAAGGTTGCACCAAAAAGCGTATCTGGTCGTGTCGTGAACACAGTAAGCGTTTCTTTTTGTCCCTCTACTGGGAAATGAATAAGAGCTCCTTCACTTCGCCCTATCCAGTTGGTCTGCAATGCCTTTATACTGGCTGGCCAGTCAACAAGCGTAAGATCTTGAAGCAGTCTATCGGCATATTCTGTTATTTTAAGTATCCACTGTCTTAGCGGTTTTTTAATAACAGGATATCCACCTTCTTTGGTCACTCCTGCGTCCACTTCTTCATTGGCAAGCACCGTTCCCAAATAGGGGCAAAAGTTGACCGACACCTCTGCCTCATAGGCAAGGCCTTTTTCATAGAGCTTGGTAAAAATCCACTGGGTCCACTTATAGTAGGACGCATCACTCGTTGCAATCTCACGGCTCCAATCGTAGCTCAGCCCCAGGCGCTTGAGTTGTCTGCGATAGGTATCGATATTTGCCTTTGTGGTAACGGCAGGATGGGTGCCTGTGCGTACCGCATACTGCTCTGCAGGCAGGCCAAAGCTATCCCATCCCATAGGATGGAGCACATTGAAGCCAAGCATACGCTTATACCGTGCAAAACAGTCCGTAGCAGTATAGCCCGCAACATGCCCTACATGCAGCCCTGCGCCTGAAGGATAGGGAAACATATCCAGGATATAATACTTGGGTTTTGTGGGATCGAGGGCCACTTGAAATGTCTTATGAGCATCCCAAATGCGCTGCCATTTTGTTTCAATTTCGTGATGGTCGTATCTTATCATAGAATTGTTATTTCTTGCCCCTCGCTTACGCTCGGGGCAAGAATTATGAAGGGTTTATGCTGCAAGTATACACAAAAAATGGCAAAAAAAGCTAGGAGATAATTGCGTTCACACACAAATTATGCCTGTCCTTATATCGCATCTCATTGATTTAATTAAACATTAATATGTTGTATTTTATAATAATATATGATATAATTTATTTTAAATAGTAATAAATTTAATTTTTATATTTTTATATTTTATGGTTAATGCTTTATTTTTCGGCGATGCGCCGTATTCAGTTTATGGTAACGAAACGTTATCTAGCTATGTTCGTTCACTACTTGGTGAGGATGTTCCTGGCAACCAAGCTATTCCTACACGGGAGCAAGAAGTCACAGAGGCTGCGCCTTTACTACCAGTAACAGAGGAAAATCAAGAGCCACCTACACCGCAGATTCCTTATGCAACTCAAGAAACATCGTTAGTGCCATCTACCGAAGCCGAGGAGGATAGTCAAAACCCAATAATTGCGCATGCTGTCTCTGAGGGAGCGCGTTCACTTGATTTTGAGCGATTTAATGAAGGTATGGACGATATAGCCATCAACGACATGACTCGCTATATGCAAACGCTCGCACAAAAAACAAATAGCGTAAGCGAGGAATTCCTTTCGCGCAGAGCTACGGGCCTTGCTCGCGATATTCATATAAATTGGGCAACACGTACCGTCTATGTCGTTGCAGATCATATAGCATCAGTATTACAAGCCCAAGGTACATTTAAAAAAGCACGAAGTGCCTTCGGCTTTGTACTTCCATCATTGGAAGCATCGGATGGTAATACACAGTCTGCATCTATACAGCATTGTGTCCATCTCACATCTAATAAACCGGGACATGTGCCTGAAATACAAAACGAAGTCCCCTTTCTTAATGCATTGTCTGATGTCCCTGGTGTCATACGCCTTCATGGTGCGCTCAGTTATGTGGAACGAGATAGCCTATGTACTGCACCAAGCCCAAGTATCAGCCTTATTCTCAACTATGCAGAAAGAGGTAATTTAAGTAGTATCATAGAAAGCATGCCGGCTCCAATACGGGGCCATGATCATCGCATTAGCATTGCTCGTCAATTGCTTGCCACGTTTGCAATAATTCAGGATCGTGGAATATTTCACGGTGATCTGAAGCCAGACAATATTTTTCTCGGCACGAATGATGCGGTATACATAAGCGATTTTGGAATGGCTCGATTTCTGCGGCCTGGCATGGTGCCGCATATGACAATAAATAGCAGTCAATATGGCACCCCCTTTTACAGTGCTCCTGAGCTTAGAAATCGGCCACGAACACTTCCATCATTTGGACAAGACCGAGCTACTGCCGACAACAACTTCGAATCATATAAAAAACTTGAAAGCTGGACCATGGGACTTATTCTTGCCCTCATGGCCTTCGGCAGTGGCGGGTTTCATCCACCTCTCAACCTAACCATGGATGCATTTGAAGCATCTATAAACACCATGGCGCAATGTATTCCGGCAAATGAAGCCGAGCGAACCACGGAAGAGCACTTTGAATGGATTATACGAAACCTCATGGATTCAAATCCTGCTACGCGCTGGACCATAGCCGCTGCAAATGCCTATATGAATCAGTATCTGTCAGTATCAAGCATAAATCAACGAGAGAGAAACCTACTTCCAGATGATCTTCTAACACTATTGCCAGTACCGCCGACACCAGTATTTGCGCCCGTAACACCAGTTGCCTTAATGTCAGCATTGCATTAAAATCGAAAATCTGGTAAAAAAAATGCAAGTTTTTATGAAAAAATTTTGCATTGCTGGCCCAGTCGATCCTGAAATCCATTATTGCCTGCCCATACGTTTGGATACGAACAAGATGAAGGATCTCATTGATGGAAGACTGTACTTTGTCCTCCATGCACCTCGTCAATCGGGCAAGACAACTGCTATGATGACATTGGTCGACATGCTCAAGAGCGAAGACAAAGGTGAGAAAAAGTACAACGCTGTCTATGTGAATGTCGAAGCTGCACAAGCGGCACGCGGTCATTACCGCGAAGGAGTTGAGTGGGTTGTAGCCGTATTAATGGCTGCCATTAGACAAACATTTGGCCCTCATGAGCCAGCATTACAGTATTTTGCTGAAAGACAATCTCTTCCTGAAGGGATGATACGTAGTGAGCTGCAAGATTTTCTTACATTCTGGGCAGAGCGATCAGATAAACCTATCTTTTTGTGTATTGACGAGATCGATTCCCTCATTGGTGATACACTGATCGCCGTCTTACGGCAGCTACGGGCAGGATATGCGATGCGTCCCAAGCATTTTCCTCAGTCAATCTGTCTTGTCGGCGTACGCGATGTTCGAGACTACCGCATCTGGTCAGATGAAAACCAGAGCTCAATTGTAGGCGGATCAGCATTTAATATCAAAGCGGAGAGTCTTGTGATTGCTCCCTTCTCCCTCGAAGAAGTCAAAGCGCTCTACCTACAGCACACACTAGCAACCAATCAACAGATCACCGAAGAGGCAATCGAGTATGCCTACGAGCAAACGCAGGGTCAGCCTTGGCTCGTCAACGCTCTCGCGTACGAAGCTTGCTTTAGAGACGTAACGGATCGCAGCCAAGCCATCTCCAAGCAGGTTATGCAGCGAGCACGTGACCAGTTGATTGTTCGCTGCGACACACATATTGATACTCTGGTGGCTCGCCTGCATGAGCCTCGCGTCTGCCGTGTGATCGATGCAATCATATCTGGCAGGAAAGGGACACAAGATATTCCGGATGATGATCTTCAATATACAATCGATTTGGGGTTGCTTGCGCAGCGTGATCACACATTCCTGATCGCCAATCCTATCTATAAAGAAATCCTGCCTCGTGCTATCGTTTCTCGGACGCTGAGCAATACCATTACGCAGCAATTGAGTTCATATCAAAACCCTGATGGTTCTTTGAATATGGAAGCCCTCCTAGAAGCATTCAGACAGTTTTTTCGCGAAAATTCCGCAATTTGGCTCGATAAATTCGATTACAAAGAATCAGGGCCACACCTTCTCATGATGGCATTTTTACAACGTGTTATCAACGGAGGAGGTTCAATTTGTCGTGAATATGCCCTCGGCACAGGTCGCGTAGATCTTCTCGTCATCTTTCGTAAACAACGCATCGTGATTGAATTAAAGATAGGCCATCATCCAAAATATATACAAGAGGGATTGCAGCAAACGGCAAAATACATGGACACAAGCAACGCAACGACAGGCCATCTCGTGATTTTCGATCCCTCAAATACCTCCTGGGATAAGAAGATGTATCGTAAGACAGAAGAAGTACAAGGCAAGAAGATCACCATTTGGGGCTGCTAAGGATTTTATACGATCTTACAACAAATCTGCAAATGTCGATTTGTTGTAAGCCTCTTAGGTGAGCTGTAAACATGCTGCTGTATTGGCCTGTTTGGTAATAGCAGGATTGATATGCAGCTCCCGGCCCATTTGCTCTCCAAGTGCTGCTGAAAGAGAACAGCATCGTCCCTTACTGTAAGTATGCTTAAGGCGCTCGTATATCATTTCTTTTGCCGTTATCAGTTGTTTGTCAATAATCATCAATGCTCGACGCGCGTCATCGTTATATGCCCCTTTCAATGCTTGTATTTTGTTACAATATCCTATTGCTATACCACGGAAAAAGGAATTTCTTGCAACCATGCCCTTTAAACGCTTCTCTGTTTGTGCTTGTTGCCATAACCGATCAAGTTCGTTATCCAAAACCTGAGCAACATATTCTGCAATCTCTATATTCACACTGCTTCCGACAATATCAAGATATACAAACTCACCTTGCCTTGCATAAACAACACTTACAAAAAAGGTACCTAAAATACGAGCTATTGCTTGCATTTTTGCATTTTTTCTTTTCTGCTTCATAATACGCTTTAGAAACACTTTTTCATCATTGTCTTGCTGCGCATACTGCGCATCAATATTGTACTGCAACAGGAGCTCTTGTGATTTTATCATTGCTTGCTCTGCTTCATATTGATTGCTGCTTGTAGCGAGTGCCAAAAGCTTTTGCACCTTGCGTAGCACACCATTTTCTTGCATTGCATCAGCTTCGACTTTTAGATCAAATGAAGCCTTATATACCTCTTCTCCCCATCCTACTCTTTCGCAAAACTCACGAAACTCAGGCGCATGAGGCGTCTTAAGGGCACCATAGTTGATAAACGTTATATAGTGAGCAAGTTCATGGCGAATGACATTGCCTAGCTGATATTTATTTGCAAACATCAGGCATTCATGAAATCCTAATTCATAAAAATTGGGATCAAAATAGCCAAGCACATTGTTTTGATTGCTTATAACCACTTTAATGGGATATGAGCTCTGTTGTCGTCGATCATAAAAGTAATTACCTGCAACGCGTAATCGTACTTCATGAGCAAGAACATTCTTGATAGTCGCGGTGATTTCACCAATAAATTGCACAATTTTTTTCGAATAAATCAGCATGAAAAACTCCTTTTCTTTGCCCAAAGGGCAAAATGCTAACCCCCAGGGCAACGCCCTGGGTTAGGCAATCACACCCACATGTTGCCCAAAGGGCAATAACAGCAAAAAGTCGCACATCACGTGCGATATGAATATTTTACACCTTGTGTGCAATTCTCCGTTAGGAAAATTGCACACAAGGTATATATGTCCTCCTAAACTGAGCAATACTATATTTTTGTCGTGACAGAAAAGAAGAAAAGCGCAACAATGTGATGGTACAACATTTATTTTCGCCATGCGCGACTTTTCCTGACGGAAAAGTACACATGGCGAAAATAACGCACATGCATTTAACGCGATATGCGACTTACGAGCTGGTCGAATTGCAAGGGTTCATAGCCTTTTCTTTGCCCACATGAAATTCCAAAGGCGATTCATGCGAAGCAAATGGTATTAACTTAAAGAAACTTGTAACCAATCAGAACCGAGCCACGGTAGTGGCGAAATTTGCCGCTCTAGCCCCGCGTGCAGCGAAGAGCGCGGCGCTAGCGCGCGGGCCGAGCGGAACGTGGGGTTCATGAAAACGATAAAAAAACAGAGCTGCGGTAGCAGCGACACAGAAATGTATCTGCAACAACAATATGTGCATTGATTAGGTCAAATACAATGGGTTTCGCTGCTACCGCAGCTCTATTTTTATTTCATGCACCTGTAACCCCACGTTTCGCCGACCGTAGCGCGGTGCGCTACGGTCGTGCTCCACGCGGGGCTAATGAATTCCACCGCTGCCGCGGTGGGGTCCATATTGGTCACAACGTGATAAGGCTCTATACATGTGTTGCCTGAAGGACGACAACAGGAGTGTAGGATAGCGGGGAAAAGGTACCAACTATAAACCCTGGGCGTTGCCCTAGGCGTTAGCATTTTGCCCTTTAGGCAAAGAAGTGGTTACGAAATGCAAATACCTTAAACTAATTCATGGCCATGAGGTAGAGGCAGGATTCATATTATATGGAGCAGAGAGCGAAATATCTTTTCTTAATAATGCATGGGTCAAAACAAAATGAATAATGAAATTCAAAAGGCGATTCATTCAAAGCATTGGGATGAAATACTACTTGTATGCAGATCAAAAAAAGTGCCCAGCCAAGTATCATTTGCAGATGGCCTACGTATTGCATATAACTTATTGCATGTACATATTTGTAATGATTTGTTCCGGGAATATGCGGTAGATGTGCTCGAAGGACTGCGTGCAATGCATCCCGATAAGTGGAATACGTCTTGGCAACATGATGCATTGCTAGGATTTGCTTGCAATGCTTGCAATAAATACAAAGAAAGGTATGAGGCGTATAAGCGTGCCTTCGATAAAGTGTCAACCCCTCCTCCAGGGCTCCTGATTGAGCTTGCTCGTTGTTATGACTGTCCTGGTACACCTCCTATTTCCTATGAGCAAGCAATTGAGTGGGCAACTCGTGCAATCAAAAGCTATCCTTACATTGACGGTATTAAGTTATTGTATCGCTTGTATTTTCTAAAAAATGATCCGCAGGCCATGTATTGGTACACTTTATGGAAAAATATGAAGAGGGAAGACAGAGTACACTCCCCCTCAACTGCGCCGCAGTTTTTGCTTGATGAACATGAGCAAAATTTGAAAGAAAAAAACGATGAATATGTTGATGATATTCAGTATTTAATAAATAATCGGGAGTGGGAGAAAATAGCGCAGCAGTATCTTCCTGCCGAAGTACCCCTGCTGGTGTCTTTTAAAGAGGCTGTGCGTACAGCCTATTGGCTATTGCATAGTGGGGATTGGGGTGGTGAACTTCAAGAATATGCCGTGCAATTATTTTGTGAGCTGCGAGATGAATATCCTAAAGAATGGAATTCTAATTGGGAGTATGATGCCTTATTGGGACAAGCTTGTGAAATGGCAAAGCAATATGACAGAAGATTCGAAGCTTATAAAAGAGCTTTTGATACAGCAGTTAACCCACCTCCTGGGTTGCTTATACAACTTGCTGATAGTTGTCGGTATCCCGGTCCTTCTCCAATGCCATACGATGAGGCAATCGATTTAGTAAATAGGGCAATGAGTGGGTATCCTTATTATGATGGTATGAGTGTATTACGAAGGCTGTATTCATTAAAAGATGATGAAGCACAAGAACAGTACTGGGCTTCGCGATGGCAAAATACCGAGAAGAAAGACCAAATTCGCTCTCCATCCATTGACCCGCAATTTTTGACTGACGAATTAACACAAGCGGTAGAGACATGCAAAATAAAGGACACTCATTATATCAAACATCTCATTGATAGTGGTTTGTGGAAGGAAATAGCAGCTACATATTCTCCTACAAGAGTTGCGGATTGTGTGTCTTTAGATGAAGGACTGCAAATTGCCTCGCAGGTATTACACAACACTACCCCTGATGATGACACGTTTGCTGAATATGCCGCCAAGCTTCTTGATGCACTCCGTGCGGCACATCCGGATGAAATGGAATCGTCTTGATCTGCTTAGCGGCTTTGCCTCAAGCTCCACGCAGGGCTAACACCAGGACGCCCTTTCACTGGGCTGTTGCAATTGTTGCCCTTCAGGCAACATGTGAGGGTGATCGTTGAACCCAGGGCGTTGCCCTGGGCTGTTGCAATTGTTGCCCTTCAGGCAACACGTGAGGCATCTTCTCGTTATTTTCAAAACTCGTTCAGTCACTGCATGACTACCTATGAGCGCAAAATCCAACTGGATTTTGCGCTCATAGAAAATTCATGCATGTTTCATACGATTAACATGCAATCTTCGCTCCTCACTTAGGCTAACACTCTTCATGCGCCGCTACCGCATATGCATCAGGCTAAGGCCATGACTCTCACGGGCTTGGACACATTTTTATCGGAATTTATTGATTGTTCCCCTGGTCTTCAATGTCGCTCCGCGGCATGAAGACCGGGGTAGTTAATCGGAATTTCTTGATTGTTCCCCAGGTTTCAGATGTCGCTTACGCGAACACTGAAACCTGGGTAGTCGGGCACGGGCACGGGCACGGGCTCGGGCACGGAAATTCGGAATAATTGATGAATCCGTTGGCCGAGCGGACGCTCACGCGCCGCGCGGCCCGGAATCGGAATTATTGATTGTTCCCCCAGTCTCGCATCGCTTCGCGAGCGCTTCGACTGGGGTGCTTTTTAAGCCCATAATAATTCCTTAGCTCTCTCTCTAAATCTCTTCGCCCAGACCTTAATCACCAATGCCTCCAGCACCCCACACGCCTCTGACAAGCTCTCTCTGTAAGCTATCTCCTGTGGCTCTCCCTGTAAAAAAAAAAGTCCCCACAACTTGTAGCTGCCAAAACCCTAAGATCTTGCGTCATCTCTCAAGCTCTCCTCTAAACTCTCTTTTCTCTTACCGCCAAAGACGTTAGCCACTCCTTCTGGATTCGTGTAGAGGCATTTTATGATGCGATTTTTATTATGCACCGCCCCATCAGGGGCGGTGCATAATTACAATATTCTCGCAGTGCGGGGTTTGAGGAAATTGATCGACCGGCTGCACATCGCTCAGGATAAAGCCATTCTGCAAAAATATCGCTACATTTGCTGCCTGGGTTTCAGGATTGCACGCCACATACACAATGGTTTTGGGTGCGAGTTTTATGAGCCCGTGGACCGCTCTTGCATCCAAACCAGCACGCGGAGGATCCACAATTACTACATCTGGCGGCTTTGCCGCTACTGTCCCATCTTCTAATAACTTCCCTACATCACCATTATATATAGAAAAATTTTTTATTTGCATTCTAGCAGCATTCGTCTTGGCATCGTAGGCGGCCTCTGGGGAAATCTCAACCGCAATCACCTCTTTTACAAAAGAGGCAACGCACATACCAAAGACGCCAATGCCGGCATAAAGATCATAGACAATACTCTCTGGGGTGATTTTGGCAAGCTCACAGACTCGGTTGTATAGTTTTTGTGCAGTGTGTGTATTTGGTTGAAAAAAGGCTTGTGGACTTACATGGAACTCAAGAGATTTGCCTTGTATTGTTACCTCTTCACGAATGTAGTCAGGACCAAAAAGACACATCTCATACATTTGCGTAGGGTGGCCCTTCATAACCTGTTGAATTCGCAAAAATATAGACGTTGCTCCCACAGCACGCATTTTCTCTACAAAGGTATCAAGATCCTTTTTCTTGAGTGCAAAGTCAGGATTGCCTGAAACGGTAAGCATGGCAAGACGATCATTACTCACCATCGCATGGCGAAGTATAAGGGTTCTGAGCGACCCTGTATTATTCCTATAATTATAGGCGTGCAGTGTGCTCTCATGCCACCATGTGCGGGCATGTTGGAGGGCGTCCACAAACCATGGATCCACCAGATGACACTCCGTCACATTAAAGACATCCCCTCGCCTATTTTTCAACATAAGGCCAAAGAATTTTTCCCCTTTACGGTCTTCAGAAAAGCTAAATTCCATCTTGTTGCGATATTCATATGGGGTACAAGAAGGAATTATAGGATGAAAGGTAGTTGATGCTACAGAATAGGGCTCAAAGAGCGTCTTTATATGCTGCTCTTTAAGACTAAGCTGAACAGAATAGGGAATATGCTGGGCAGCGCATCCGCCACAGCTTCCAAAATGAACACATCGAGGCAAAATATGCTCAGCGGATTTGGCTACAACACATGCAGCCTTCACCCTGCCTCGCTTGACTTCTACCTCGACTTCGTCGCCAGGCATCGTAAAGGGAAGAGTAATCTTTTTAGTGGAGCCGTCAGCTCGCACATACGATGCTCTTCCCTCAAACTCTGATGTAAGCTCCGTGACTCGAACCAGTTCCACTACGATTTTCGCGCAGGGATTTTTGCAGTGGGGCGCTTCATCATCTTCTGAGGCACCATTTTGCCTTTTGGCTGTGCTTTCATTGGCATCACAGCTTTTTTAACAGGCTTTGCGGCTACTGCGTGCTTTTGTTTTTTGCCCGCTTTTGCTTTATTCGGTCTTTTAGGACCAGTGCCTGTCTTTTCGGCATGAATAGACTCTCTACGATATTCTCGAGCCATTTTTTCAAGCTTAATAGTACCAGTTCGTACTCGTTGAGCTGCTGCTTTATTGCCATTATTTGCCTTTTCCAGATCTACTGAAGTAGCTGCAAGCAATTCACGCATTTTTTTTGTGATGTCTTCTAGTTTCATACTTTTCCTTTTGTATATACGGTCTAGGAGCTATAATAGCCCTATGAACACGTACGGTTATTTCAAACAGTTCCCATTATGCAACATTTCGCATCTTTGTGCACGCTTTTTTTCTGTTTTTGGTGCTCCCTTGAGGAAGATTACTCTCCTGTACGGCCTGTTTATGCAGTGTAGCCTTTATGGCGCAGTGGCTGAATGGACTGCACTGCATCCAGAAGAAGAGGCTCATCTTATAGCGCTCTGTAAAAATCCTCATTACAAGACAGTACGAGCACATTTTTATATACCACTTGCCACTTCATATCTTCTCCAAGGCAAAGACGACGAAGCACATATAATACTCAAAAAGCTCATTCATATTGCAGCAAAAAACACCTCAGACGAGATCGTAAAAGCAATTACTACGCTCTTCAGCGAAGTCGATATTTACTACAAAGAGCAAATTGCAAAAGCAGATATGCTGTATGCCCAGCACGCCTTTCAAGAGGCTGCAGCTTGCTTTATGAAGATCTGCACTGCTGCGCAGAAACAGATCTTTTTTTACTCAATGTCACCGACTACGAAACAAGCGCTTATTACCCATTGTACTACAGGCTGTATGAAAAGCCTGTTTTTTGCAGGCAACTACCCATCTTGCGTAGAGTTTTTGCAAAGAGCGCACAAAAACATAGAAGATGGAAGCTTTTATTATGGAGTGAGTTTGATGGCTACCCGCTCCTTTACAGAAGCACGGCGTGCTTTTGATGCATATATACACGAGAGTAAAAAAGGAAAGTTCTATACGCTTGCGCATCTAGGGGCATTCCTAGCAGCGTATCGCTGTGAAGAGTACATAGCTGCAAAAGAGATCTTACATGTGTTACCAGATGCTTTGGAGCAAAAAGAGCAAGCTTGTGCGACCCTTGAGCTCGTCACCTTATCTGATGCAAAGATTCAAGAATATGCTGCAGAGTCACTTTTCAGGCAATTTCCAGAAGAAGAGTACATTCACAAAACCCCTCACGCCATAGCACACCTCAAAGAGCTCATCACTGCCTATCCTTGTGCACCTATTGCCATAGCAGCGCATGTATATATTGGTAATAGCCTCAAAGACAAGCAAGATGCTAGCGCCATGCAAGAGGCAGTGACGCATTTCCAGCAGGCTCTTGCGATAGCACCGTCAGGGGATCTTGTAGACTATTTAACAAAGATGCTGCAAGAGGCACATCTTAATAAAGCCAAAACCGAAATAACCCTTGTGGCATGCTCTAGCAGTACAATATTCTTGCTGGAATCTGCCGAGGGCTCTTTGAAAGCTCTCCTTAATACTGAGCTCCACATACAAGCGTCCTATTATCTTGCAGTAGTATATGATCTTCAAGAAAAAGCGCATCTTTCTCGAAAACAACTCGAAAACATTGTAGAATGTCAGGTAAAAACCAATGCAGTAGGAGCATTTTTTGCAAAAGCATATCTCATGCTAGGAGCGTATGAATGTGCACGTGAGCATTTTACAGAGGCGCTTCTCTTACTTGCAAAGGCCGAAGCCGTCCGTGGCAGTGACCAAGAGCTTTTGTTGCAAATCTGGATTGCAACGGCGAGCTGTTACAAGAAGATGGGGCAGCTCGATAAAGCAATGACCATGCTGTCTCGAGTTATTAATGAAAACATTGCCTCTTCGCTTCGTATTCAAGCCATGCTCCATAGGGCTGAAATTTATGAGCTGCATGGCAGACGCGATCTTGCTATCAAACAACTCGAAGCTGCTGCACGAAAGGGCGGTGAATGGAGCGTAGAAGCACAAAAAAAATTAGCACAAAATTATGGATATCAACATAACACAATTTCTCCATGAAATAAGTGAAGGAGCCATGCACTGGCTGGCAGGCTGTAACCTTGTACTCGTCGTCATTTTCATCTGCTCAGTACTTGCGGCTGCTGTCTTTTTAGAAAGGCTTCTCTACTTTCGCAAAATCGAAGGAGACACAACCACACTGCTGCTCAGGCTCAAACAAGCCATTGAAGATACCAATGTAGTAGACGCCATAGCGATCTGTGAAAGTGAGCGCGGCGCTGTTGCCAATATTATTAAGGCGGGGCTTTGTAAGCATGAAAAACCACGCGACACTATCGAAAATGCAATGGAAATGCGCGGCCTTATCGAAATTGCCAAAATGGAAAAAAATGCACGTATTCTATCCATCATCGCCCATATCGCCCCGCTTATTGGACTGCTAGGTACGGTACTTGGGTTTATTAAAGCCTTTTCAGAGATGCGCCTGAGCCGTCTCGTTGAAATATCGGCAAACCAAATTGGCGAAGCAATGGAATATGCCCTTGTGACTACTGCTGCAGGCCTGGCTGTTGCCATCCCCGCTGTCATTGGGTATAACTACCTTGTAAGTCGTACAGAGGGTATGGTAGTTGAAATACAGACTACCGCTGCTGAAGTCATAGATCTCCTGATGGATAAAAAGGGAGCATTCGACTACCCCTTGTAAACTCGGGGCAGTCGAAGAATTTATGCAATGTGCGAATTTTTACGTGAGGATATGTACAATGCGCTTTCAGACTAGGCTCAAGCCCTGTTTTAATCTTATTGATTTGACACCTCTTGTGGATGTGATTTTCCTCATGCTGATCTTTTTTCTTATTACTTCAGATATCCTTCCCTTGAAATCGCTCTCCATAGAAAACCCACCCCTTGCCAATAAGAATTCAGAGGCGCGAATGCACCAGCTCATCGTTATTATGGATAAGGATCAGGTGATTTATGTGGGCTCCAAAAAAGAAATCATTGATATGGGATCTGTCAAAGAACACCTGTGCCAACAAATTGCTGCCCTGAAAGCGCAAAATCCGCATGCCGACCCAGCGGTGGTGCTCCATATTGACAGACACGTTGATTACGCGGCATTTTTGCGGCTTTTTTCGGTAGTGCAAGAATGCTCTTCCCATATTCGGCTCGCGTATAATAACGTGACATAAGGTCATATGTTGAAGTTAGAACGGTTAGGACAAAGTAATACGCTGATTGTGCGGCTGCCAAGGCGCCGATTTGATAGAGCCATGCTACGCGCTTGCCTCTACTCTGCTCTTTTGCATGCCCTTGTCTTTGGTGTGATACGCGTTAAATTCCCTGATGTCCATGACACTCCTGTAGTGTATGCGCCTATTGAAGTAGGGATCGAAAGCGAAGACAGCCCTCAGGCAGTAGCAGAAGCAGGAGATTTTACCGCTTCTGCCAAGATGCTACCACCACTGCCCCCTATTAAGAAGATACTTCTTCAGGCGCTCAAAAATGGTATCCCGCAAGACATACATGCTAGCTCAGAAACCCTCATACCCACCCTCAGCATCGAGTATGACCCGCTCAAGCAGGAGAGTCGCCATATTTTTGCAGATGAAAGAATCTATCCTCTACGACTCCATCTCTCTTCCAAACTCGCAAAATACCCCTTACTTGATGACGGATCTCTCTTATTTCGAAAAAAAAGTACACTTGATAATAGAGTGCCGCCTATAGCTGCCCACTCACCCTATGTTGTCGCCTATTATGTTACTGTCTCGGGTGCAAGTGGCAAAATTATTACGTGTACCAAAAAAAAGACCTGTTCTGATAAGAAACTGCAAAAATATGCCGATATATTGCTGGAACATATACGCTTTGTACCCTGCAATAAAGAGGTACTGCGTGGGAAAATTCGCTTTACTTTCGCCTGTGCGGGTAATGGTATTGACCAATACTTGGAACCATGATTGAAGTAACCCCCGATACAGCATGCGTCCTCTATCTTGGCATAGCCATGATGATTGTATTAGGCATGTGGCTCTTTAGATATAAAAAGCATAAAACCAACGCTATACCCTATGCTAAAAGACATATTGTCTGTGAATTTTGCCACACCTCATACATAGATAACCCAGAAAAGCTCCTCACACGTTGCCCTGAATGCCAATTTCTCAATAATAAAAGCAATAAGTAAAAAAATAATTTTAATTTAATGCCAATTCCTGTATATATAAAAATAAAAAGGAGGTGTTAATATGGGAAGTACTATTAATTTTTCACAATGTGCGCATGCTGTAGAAGTCCATAATCATAGACTTCAGTTTCAGCCTTTGCCACATACACACGATGAGCTCACTGCATTAGAGCTCAATTGTGATGCCCTTATTGCGGGGCTGCATGATTTTGAAAAAATTTCAAAATTGCATCCAGAGCAAAATATGAGGCAAGAAAACTTAGGCACGCTGAAGCGATTTGCTGATGAAGTGGAGCGGGAAAGACATAAACTCGCACACGATAGACGCGTGCCTCGAGAAATGGGCGCGAAGATTTCTAACATAATCAATCAAATTCGGGCTATCTCGAGGTAACACAAATTGTCATGTGCGAATTTTCCTTCGGAAAATTGCACATGACAATAAATGCCTACCAAAAGAAATATTAACATGATGTGCGCTTTTTCGCTGTTGTTGCCTGAAGGGCCAAAATTGCTAACCCCCAGGGCAACGCCCATACTGTTACCCATAAGTCAAAAAAGTGCCTTGAAGCTGCTTTCTGGATGCCATTTTAAGATGGATAATACCACGGCTTGGTCGCGAAGAGAATGGAGAGTTGAGAGGAAAGCTTGAGAGATGACGCAGGATCGTAAGGTGTGGGCAATTACAACCCCTGGTTGCTTTTTTTACAGGGAGAGCTGCAGGAGAAGAGCTTACAGAGGGAGCTTGTCAGAGGCGTGTGGGGGGCTTGAGGTAGTGGTAGTTACAGTTTGGGGAGTCTTTTTTACAGGGAGAGCTGCAGAGGAAGAGTTGCAGAGATAGCTGCAAGAGAGGAGCAGAGGTTTGGGGATGTTCGATGCATTTTTCCACTGAAAGTGGAAAAGTCCAAGCATATAGAAATCGATTGGCAAATGTATTTGCCATGCGATTTTTATATGCTTGGACTACAGCGAGCGTACGCTCGTTGTAAATGCATCTTCGGTGCTTCTTATAAGCCCATAATGATCTCTTAGTTTTCTCTCTAATCTCCCCACTGTCCAGACCTTAATCACCAACGCATCTAACACCCCTAACGCCTCTGACAAGCTATCTCTGTAAGCTCTTCTCCTGTGGCTCTCCCTGTTAAAAAAACGGCCCAAACCTGTAAGACACAAAACTGTGAATAAGAGCCGCATCTCTCAAATGCTCCTCTAAACTCACTGTTCTCTTACTGTCAAGGACGCTAGTCCTCACTTCTGGAGGTCATGTAAAGGCAGTTTCTAGACTTGTGGGTAACAGCATGGGCAACGCCCTGGGTTATGATAACGGAAAAAATGTACAAACTATAGATCAGTGCTCTCTGCAAGCAGAGAGCACTGATCAAAATTGCTCCGAAACGCGCTTAGTAGCAGCCTGAATCTGCGATGAAGACTGCTTGCTAACATTTGCTTCCTGTGCAAATTTTGGCCATTGACTGACAGCTGCTTTGACCTCTTGCAGGATGGTGAGCGCTTTTTCTTGTGCCAAACCGCCCACTTGTGCAAGCTGCAAAAGATGCTGCTTCGTGAGATTTTTACCTTCTCTCATTACAGTAGTACAGTGCTCTCCAAGCGGTCCCACACAGAACGTCAGATCATAGGCTGGCGACACATACCATCTCCCATGCTCATCCATAATAAAAGAAAAGTTCTTGGCATGATCATCGCGATTGTATGCAAGCACATTGAAGACAGCATGACGAAATAACTTTTCACACTGGAATACGTCCTTGGTAAGCCAGAGTGTGGCTTTCATAAGCGTAGAGTAATCAAGGCTCGGCAATCGATGATCTGCATGCAGAAGCCCACTTGCCGAATGCATATGATAAAACTTTTTACCGACACGATCAAATCGCTTTACTCCAAAATAGCCACTACAGTGTTTTGAGGCAAATAATCGAGCTTCAGGTACTTCAAGGTGTGCGCAGGCAGCCATGAGATGGTAGGCATACTCAATAGAGCCAATATCTGCAGGATCAGAGGACGCGCCAAATTTAACAATCCAATCATTATGCTCCGTCTTAAGTGTGTTCTCACTAGCCTCAAATACAGAATTTGTAAAGGTAACAAGAACCTTAGGCCGCGCCCCGCAGGAAGAACCGCTCATGTGGAGAACATCATCGAGATGCTGATCAGTAGAGAACTGTTGTATTTCTAAACATTTGCTGTGAATGTTATCTAAATCATCGTGATACTCTCGGTTGGCTAAAGCTATTTCCGGCTCGTAAAACAGAGCCCCCATGCCTCGGTTGCCTACAAAGCGAAGGCGATCAAGCGGCGTCATAGATGCAGGCTGAATACCCAATTGCATCAGTTTACGATCAACTAGCAAACGTCCCCAGCCATCAGGTAAGCTATCATTGAATACTCCAAACAGCCCATCAAATACGTAGTCTTCACAAGCAATGACACCAGGCCGTAGTGGCAGTTTAAACGGTGAAAGCCGCAGCCCTGTTTGTAAAAAGGAAGCCTCATATTCAAAAAAAATCTTATGATTTTTATAGGCAAGTCGGCCCATGGGAATAATAGTATTGCCTGGACAGTACTGTACGTGAAGGATAGAAATAGGATTATGTGACATTAGGCTCTGCCTCTTCTTCTGTTTTTTTTCATTAAGACATCAAGTGATGGTATGTCAGCGACATGAGAGTGTGCAAATAGTGTGGCAAAATCTTCTAAAGCATCTACTATAATGGCGATTTTTAAGAGAGACTGCAAAGCAATTTTTCCTGTACTCTCGAATTTTTTTATCACTGCATAGCTTACACCTGATCGCTCTGAAAGCGTGCGTTGACTCATATTGAGTGACAGTCTTCTCTCTCGTGCTTGAGTAGCAATGTGCCTTGCCATCTCATCGGGTGTCATAAAAATAGTAGCTATCATGATATCTCTTATGAAGGATTTTGGTTCATAATGGATATTATAGTAACCGTTATTTTTTTGCAAGAAGATTGCTACATAGAGAATGGAGGGTTCTGGCGACCACGTGCGGCCCATCCACCTCTCCCCGCATCTTCTTGATCACCATTCACAACCATTGATAGCCAATACGCACATTCGCGCCGTATGTTGTAGGCAACATTCAGATCTGGCTGCAGCGTATATTGCCTGATACGGGCCATTCCCTGCTCTAAAAGCGCATGTGCATTATTACGCTGAGTGGGGTTTGAATAACTTAAGTCTATTATTTGCCTATAAATTTGATATAGCTCCTGCAGTGCCCTATTTACCTCTCTTACAACTGTAGGATACCGCGGAGCGTACGCGGTACCCGGATTTTGTTCTCTCGGATGTGCTGGATTGTAATCCAAAAGCCCAATGCGGTAATTGAGGAGAACTATAAAAGCGTTAGCTTGTTGACGAAGTGCTTCTACGGTTTGCCCTGAAGAAGATGTTGCCTGAATGGAGGTGGAAAGTGATAGAGCTTGAGTTGGTTGCGGCTGCTGTGGTGGTTGTGACAGAACAGAAGAAGACTGTGGCTGTGATGATACCGTGGAAGGCGTTGGCTGCGGCGGTGTAGATACAGAGGAAACCGGTGCGCTCCGCCAGTGTGCAAGTGTCGCCATTGTGTCTCCTACATCCGTTGGAGAAAAATGCAACGTATCACGAAGCATTTGCGGTAACTGATCCACCAGGAAAGTTAATGAAACACTGTTGCCGGTAACATTATAAGAATCACAAGCAAGAGTTCTATACAGAGAAGGAATCATAGAACTAAATGCTTGTGGAACTGCTGCAATAGTCATACAAACGGCTCCTGGATTTGGAAATGTAAAGCGCACTTGGCTTCTATCAATTGGAGGAGGGGGGGCATCTTGGGGGCGAGGAATACCAGTATAAAGAGAGGCTGCAATCGATGCTGGATGTGTTGGTAGAAAATTGCCTGGTATTCGCCTAAATGTAAAAGGATCTATGGATGGTTGCTGAGGCTGAAGAGATATAGGGGTCAGCTGGGATAATGGTTGAGGTGATGGTGATATGGAAGATAGGGAGGGTTCCTGAGAAGGAATAGGTTCTAGTCCATTACCACGGCGCAAGCAATTCAATTCTTCAAAAACCGTACGCTGCCCTATTCGCGCTGTTAGCCCAAGAGTTTGTTCTATGAAGTTTTTCACATGGTTTCTTGGTATGGTAAAAACTCTTTCACAATCAATGCCATAAGGCCTTGCAGATGTAATAGACCCATTTTGAGGATTACCAAATACACTCATAGCATTACATAAGGATTGTGTAGCAACAACACCTCTGGGAAGATAAATAGACACATCACCAGATGGGGTTTCTTGATAAATAGGCAACTGGTGATTCCTAAATGCGTCATGATATTGGGTTGTTGTAAAAGGTGTAATAGGACTGGATGTGCCATTCATAAATCGTTGAGCAAGAGCAGTACTGATTGTAGAGCCTGGACTTAAGTTTCCTCTCCCAAAAATATATGTGGAAGTGCCATATGCCTGAGCAGTAAACGCCGGCGGCTGTGATTGTGTCTTTGTCTGTTGCACTATGGGAGTTGGTGAAGATATTATTGATGATGTCTGAGACATAGGCGCAGAAAGCGCAGAAGACATGCAATTACTGAATATAATTGATGCAGTGTGAGCAACAGATTGTGAATGGGGCGGGGAAGATGTGCCGAGAGATACTTGCTGATTCTGCCACACCGTAGTATGATGCGTCATGCTAAACAAACTGGGAGTGCTCAGTGGTGTGGCTATGTTTGAGCTAGAGGGCCATTGCAAAGGAGTAGTCGATATTGGAAACTGATAATTACTCATAAAAAACTTATTATATTTTAACTTATCTTCATTATACTTGTGAAAAAATTTTTTTGCAATAGCGGTTTTATTTTTTTCAAGAAGTGTAGCCTGTTATACGGGATGGTGTACTTCATCTGCCCGCAACATATTGTTCTTGACATATTGTTCTTGACACTATGCAACCGATTTAGTTACACTCAAGAGAGAATTATGAAGTTTTTTAATATTGCCGGTCCTATACAGCCTTCCGATCACTATTATCTGCTTATGATACTATTGGCAATGAACTTCACCGCTTTCTCACTTTTTGGGCAGAACATTCTGATAAGCCAATATTTTTGTGTATCGATGAAATAGATTCCTTAGTAGGTGACACTTTGATTTCGGTGCTCAGGCAGCTCAGGGTTGGCTACAGCACACGCCCCAAGCATTTTCCTGAATCGATATGCTTGGTCGGTGTTCGCGATGTGCGGGATTATCGCATTCGGTCTGATGAAAACCAGCAGTATCTTCTAGGTGGCTCTGCCTTTAATATTAAAGCCGAAAGCCTGCTGTTGCCTAATTTTTCCAAAGAAGAAGTTCGAGCCTTATATGCACAACATACCGATCAAACAGGCCAACAAATCACAAATGATGCCATAGAATATGCCTACGAGCAAACGCAAGGACAACCATGGCTCGTGAACGCCCTTGCTTATCATGCGACATCTCGTCTGGTAACTGATCGCAGTCAGCCTATTACCAAAGAGATTATGATGCAGGTGCGCGATCACTTGATTCTACGACGGGACACCCCTATTGATGGGCTGGCTGCACGGCTGGACGAAGAGCGCGTCCGCCCTGTCATCGATGCCATTATTGCAGGAACAACGGCGCCACAATCTTTTCCCGAAGATGATATCCGATATGCCATTGACGTGGGTCTTATCGTGCGCCGCGAAGGACAGCTCTGTATTGCAAACCCGATCTATCAAGAAATTTTCCCTCGAGAGCTCATTTCGAGCACCCAAGATACCATTACACAAAAAATCATTTGGTATCAAAATTCAGATGGATCACTGAATATGCATGCTCTTTTAGAAGCCTTTACACAATTTTATCGCGAAAATTCTGCCATCTGGCTTGAAAAGTTTGCATATAAAGAATCTGGCCCACATCTACTCATGATGGCCTTTTTGCAACGCGTTATTAATGGTGGCGGCAAAATCCAGCGCGAATATGCCTTAGGCACTCGTAGAGTTGATCTACTAATTATTTTTAAACAGCAGCGCATTGTCGTCGAATTAAAAATGAATCATAACCCTCGGTATGTTGAGGAAGGATTGCATCAAACCGCTCAGTATATGGATACAGTCGCTGCAACAGAAGGTCACTTAATAGTATTTGACTCCGTAGATAGACCTTGGGACGAAAAAATATATCACCGCGAAGAGCAGGTAGCGGGGAAAAAGGTGATGATTTGGGGAATGTAATTGCTGTTTACTTGCGCCGACCCCCAGACATCTTACTACTCTCATGGATTGGCAGGGAACCAGTCCGTAGCCCTGGTAAAGACCCGTAGGGCCGAAATATGTATAGCCCAGGGTGCAGGAAGCCCTGAAGGGGCGACTAAACCCTGGGTGGCCGGCGACAGGCCTGGCCAAAAAACAAAATAATAGAGGCCTGAAAGGCCGACACATTTTGTATATCCCGTACCCTATTATTGCCCTTCAGGCAACGTGTGTGGGTGATTGTTTAACCCAGGGCGTTGCCCTTCGCTGTTGCAGTTCCAGCCCTTCAGGCTGGTTGTTATAAATGAAACGCCTGTGTGATTTTTCCTAATAGAACTGGCCGCCCCGCCACGGTAGTGGCGGTCAGTGGCTAGCCCCGCGTGAAACGCGGCCGGGCGCACAGCGCTACGGCCTGCGTGGAACGTGGGGGTTGGAGAAACGGGTAAAAAGACAAAGCTGCGGTAGCAGCGATACAGAAATGTATCTGCAACAACAATTATGTGTCTGGATTATGCCACACACAAATGGGTTTCGCTGCTACCGCAGCTCTATTTTTATTTTATGCATCTGTAACCCCACGTTCCGACGACCGTAGCGCGAGCGCGCTACGGCCGTGCTCCACGCGGGGCTAATGAATTCCACCGCTGCCGCGGTGGGGTCCATATCGATTACAATCTTCTATACGCCGCCGGCAACAAAATGCTAAAAATGTTGTCGAAGTATAGGCGTTAATTAATTAAAAACACGCCAGGGGAAGGCTTGTGGGAAATGCATTGGCAAATTGTGCCTGCTGCACTTCACGAATAGCCAGAGCTGCACAGCGCTGTATTAAGCGATCTCTCATTTGATGCAACATGGCTTGTATTCCAGCTCTATCATCGTCATACCGTCCACGGCCAAATTCACGCGCGAAAATTTGATCTATTATACAATAAAAAAATTGCCTGATACGAACTTGATTCAGAGGCCCGACTTCTCTTTGCCCATTTGGCATCTCATTTATTCGCTCACATTTTGATGAGAAATCAAAACCAAAATAACGAATCCTGTATTGGTCGTCTGCTATTTTTACAACTGCAATATTGTACGTATCACCACCCAAGCAGTTGTAGGCCAAATTCTTATAAGAAAACAATTTTACAGCATCTTGAATAGTAAGACTCAAAAGAGGATACCAGTTTTTCTCTTGTAGACGCTCAGCATCACTGGAAAAAAGGAACATTTTATCAAATCGCCATGTAGAACTCGCCCCATTCTTGAGATCAATAATAAATATATTTCTTGTTATTGCAAAGCTCTCAAAACTTTCACAAACGTACGCCGGAAAAATGCCTTCCTTGGGAAAAAGTGAACGAGAGAGTGTCACCTGCTGTAATCCTGGGTTCAGTAAGCCAACTGTAGTAAGGAAACCTGCCATGGTGGTTTCTTCATACACCATTCTATTCCACA
>JABDDE010000007.1 GCA_013287775.1 Chlamydiota bacterium | reverse complement strand
TAAGCCCATAATGATCTCTTAGTTTTCTCTCTAATCTCCCCACTGTCCAGACCTTAATCACCAACGCATCTAACACCCCTAACGCCTCTGACAAGCTATCTCTGTAAGCTATCTCCTGTGGCTCTCCCTGTTAAAAAAATGGCCCAAACCTGTAAGACACAAAGCTGTGAATAAGAGCCGCATCTCTCAAATGCTCCTCTAAACTCACTGTTCTCTTACTGTCAAGGACGCTAGTCCTCACTTCTGGAGGTTATGTAAAGGCAGTTTCTAGACTTGTGGGTAACAGTATGGCCCGTGCCCGACTACCCAGGTTTCAGTGTTCGCGTAAGCGACATCTGAAACCAGGGGAACAATCAATACTATGAGCACAAAATCCAACTGGATTTTGCGCTCATAGTATTTTCTCCTTTTTTTTCATTGCTACTAAATTTAATATTCTGATAGAATTGATATAAAATTTAACTATAGGTATTTATTATGTCAATTTTTTCTATTTCTAATCAATTTCAATCAAGTTTGCTATTACAAGCAGATAGGCCTCAAAATAAAACTGGTGGTATTAAGAATCAGTATCTCGCAGAGCTGTCGAGTATGCCAAGGCGTATGGCGGCTGTATTTACGCATGCATCGGAACAACGAAGAATTGAGTTATGTAAGCGAAGGTATGAGGCATGGAAAGAGTGCTGCCCGCTTGTGAGTAATCAGGTGAGTCTGGCTACCTATGCAAATCCTGAATGTATGTTTATATATCCTGGTCCAGAGAGAAATCCTGTAAGGGAGCAGATTAGAGAATTAGCGGTGCGTTGTCCCGGGATTGAGGTCCGCAAGATTCGAGGAGATGGGCACTGTCTTTTTCGCGCAATTGCAGCAGGCTTATTTATTGAATTAGCCCGTGCACCCAATCAGCAGCGCTGCACTTTTTTCTCATTAGTTGAGAGTAGGCTCCATCAGCTCTTCTACTCCATAACAAGTCCAGAATACGAAGGCGCTTTTGGACAAAAATGCGATATGTTTTTTGAACTTGCTCGAAGCCTGCAGAACCGAAGTCCTGAAGTGATTCTAACAAACCCTGGTACTTCTGACGCTCTTGTGTCTTTTATGCGATCATCAGCGGCCTGCTGTATTCGGTCCACACCTCAGCTACAAGCATTCATCTCAGGCTCCACCGCAGAGTATTGTCAAGCACTTGAGAGAATGCAGCCTGCTGTAACAAGCATTGATGTTTTCAATAACACTGAGACCGTAGCTCCTGTGCAAATGGGAGACGAGCTTGAAATACGAGCTTTGAGCTTGATTTTTGGGATAAACATACGAGTGATCAATATCGCTACTGGAAATGCAACTGCCTATACATCGCCGAATCCGATCCCTTTTCCTGAGCTGGTCCTTTTCTATTTGCCAAACCCAGGGCATTATGATCTTGCATGTCGACCGTGATATGGTTATAAACATTGACAAACAATTTTAAACATAGTATAATTTAGTTATAATTTAAATTTTATTTACAATACTATGAATATTAATAATATAAATACTAATGGATTGCAGAATGTGCAATCCATGGCGGCATTTCGATGGGATGGAGTGCAGCCACATCTTTCTTCTACACAAATACGGGATCTTTTTGAGAGTATACCAACACTGCAGACCGTATACGAAGGTACAAGTGACCCGATTCAACGGCACGTTGCGCTGTCAACCCCCACAGTTTCTCCTCCTACACCTTCTATCTCTCCATCTCAGGTATTACCACCTGAGAGCGTTGCATCTACCTCATCCTCCACAAGTACTGAGGTAGTAGCTTGTGAGCCTTTGCCTCTACCTTCCCCACCTTCTTCCTTCTCCTCTTCTTCTTCCACAAGCATAACTGAGGCAACTACCCAGCCAGTAGAGACACTTGTTCCATCACTTAGCCGCCTTATGGAGGTTGCTGGGATGGCAGCGAGGGCGGTTCATAGCTACGGTGATTTTATGTGCTTTAGGCTCGAAGTAGATACCCTCTTACGCACTGCTCTGAGGCCTCCTTTTTTTGCAATGGATGGGCATCCTTTGATGACGGTATGTGGGTGCCAGGATTGTCGTCGTTCAGGGACACAGCATGTAGAGTCTCCTTTTGGCAATACGGATCGTGCTGATTTTATGATTGCGCTCTTACAAAAGATTGTACGGCTCTTCCCAGACAGGGAGAGTCCTATCCGAATCGCATCTCTCTCTTCTGGTGGCTGTTTTTCAGAGCTGATGTTGGCAGGAGCCCTCAGGCAATTAGGCTATCGTAATATCGACTGGACACTTGTTGATGGCTATTTTGGCTCAGTAGGAGGCGGGGCTACTGCTCAAGAATTCGAGAGGCTCATGCGCTCTGTTTCCCCAGGCTCTCCTGTACGCATGGAAGCAAGAGATCCCTCAGAGTTTGTTCGCCTCGAAGAAGAGACAGGCCGATATAATATCGTTTTTATGATGCATAATGATGGGTCCAATGCAGCCGACGCTGTCACAGGCATGCCTGCTTTGGCAGGTGGGGAGTATGTAACTGCTATACTCTCTTCACATTTCAATTCTGATACCCAGAGCCGCTACAGGATTACCAACAGTGCCATCCCAGCTCCTACCCCACTTGTGTTGCACACAGAAGAAGCTAGGCAGCAGCTTATGACCCATTATGAACGTTTTCAAAGTAGTATTTTAACTACCTTAGCAGAGCATGATCCCGTGAATCCAAGTACAAGTATGATACGACTGACCTCTCCCGCATTTAGATCTTTTGCGCGAGGGATTGCTCCCTTTTTTGAATACGATGGGAACTTACCAACCTGTGTGCTAGGGATCCCACAAATCTTTCGACCAGCGGATGTCGGCCCCATTTTCAGATTAGGTCCAAGGCAAAGCTGGACGCAGGAGCCTGAGCCTGTGGCAAGTATTGCAACATGGAAGCTGTGCGAGATAGTTAACAACATCCGTACAAACAAACGCGATACAGAGACCCCGCTTGTGCTTCATGCCACGCGCTCTCAGGGCTATTTGAATGAGCTCTTTTTGCACGTGCTTCTAGGAGGCCTTGGTTATATGACTATTCAATGGGTACTCGAGCCTGCAAGCACCCCTGAAGAGATTGAGGCACAAAGAGTATTTCAGGCTATTCTAAGCGAGCAGGAGAGACATAGCCCTGAAAGACAAGCTCGTGTTTGTGTCATCGCCAGCCCTGAGAATCTTGCCAGAGCGGAGCTCGAGGTAGATACAGTACAATTCGAAGTAACTAGAAGGTAGGTGGGAGAGTAATCGGAATAATTGATTGTTCCCCTGACCTGTCATGCCGCTTTGCCCACGATTCGTGTAAAAAAATGTTACAGTTTGGAACTATTCTTTGCACGAAAAGTAAAAAATAGTTTTTTGCGTTTGTGTTGGCCATAATATTGCCAAAATTCATGCCTGTTTCAATGATATGATTGTTCACCCAATGCGCATACGCATCAGGCTAAGGTCCAAGGGTGTCAACTTAAGACAAACGCATAACATATTACGCCTCTAGTTGATATGGACCCCACCGCGGTAGCGGTGGAATTCATTAGCCCCGCGTGACTGAAGAGCGCACGCATTGCGTGCGATCGAAGGAACGTGGGGTTGTGGAGCATGAAATAAACACAGAGCTGCGGTAGCAGCGACACTCATTTCAATGCCCTCGTTCTTCGTGCCGCGGAGCGGCATGAAGAACGAGGGAACAAACAATTATTCCGATTCCGGGCCGAGCGGCTTGGTTAGCGTCCGCTCGGCCAACGGATTCATCAAGTATTCCGATTTTGCTTCTTGCTATTTAACCTTCTCTCAGCTACCTTGTTTGTAGGATTCAACTAAGATTCAACTAGGAGCCTCTTGCAAAATTCCGATTTGGGGCAAAATCCGCGCTTTTGTCGCTGTTGTAAAACTTTTGCAAATCGCCTACTCGAGAGAGTATGTCGATTTGCAAAAGTTTTTCCCCATCGCCAAAATCATCGAATTTTGCCTCCAAAGCGAATTTTGCAAGAGGCTCTAGGAGCAACTATGATTATTAATGTGAGTTTAGTATCCATCCCTGTGCGGGATAAGGATAAAGCCATTGCTTTTTACACTAAAAAACTGGGCTTTGAGCTGCAAGTAGATGTGCCTTGTGATGGAGAGAGATGGGTAGAACTTATTATCCCAGGCTGTCCAATACAAATAGCCCTGTACACGTATCATGGGCAGGAAGATAGAATTGGGACACGTTCTAACATCTGTTTTGGTTGCCGTGATGCATATACAACCTATACAGACCTCACAGCTAAGGGCGTTGAGTTTCTCGAAAAACCCACGAAACAAAGCTGGGGTGGGGTGACAGCTATTTTTAAAGATCCTGATGGCAATCAGTTTTGTCTGTATTCAGAATCGAAGGAGGAGGAATAATATGCCGTTTACCCTACCCCTTGGAGCTAAAGCTCCCGATTTTTGCCTTGCCGGCACTGATGGCAAGGTATACACCCTGGCAAGCTTTCATGCGCATCCAACCCTCGTTATTTTCTTTACATGTAACCATTGTCCTTATGTGATTGGCTCTGATGAAGTAACGCGAAAAACAGCTCTCAAATATAGCGACAAAGGGGTGCAGTTCGTTGGTATTAATTCCAATAGTAAGGAGACATATCCTGAGGATGCTTTTGATCATATGGTGGAGCGTATGAAGACGCAGCATTTCCCTTGGGTCTATCTCTACGATGAAACACAAGATGTTGCAAAACGCTATGGAGCGCTGCGCACACCGCATTTCTATGTTTTTGATAAAAACCGCGCTCTGGTGTATTGTGGCAGGGGGGTTGACTCTCCACGGGATGTGTCAAAAATGACCATTAATAATCTCGATCAGGCCTTAGAGGAAGTTGTGCAAGCAAAGTCTATCACCACACCCCTTACCAATCCTATAGGATGTAATGTGAAGTGGAAAGGCAAAGATGCCCACTGGATGCCACCTGAAGCCTGTGACCTGGTGCGATAATGGAAAGGCGTGAGCAAGTCACTCTTACCTTTAATGGGCAGAAAATTTTTGGCATTTTGCACCTGCCCGTGGACACAACTTTCCCTGTGCCTGCGGTTTTATTGTGTCATGGATTTGGAGGCAATAAAAGTGGTAAATACCGCCTCTTTGTGCGGCTTGCAGAGGCTCTGTCAACGGTAGGTATCGCGTCATTTCGTTTTGATTTTCGCGGTGCTGGCGATAGTGAAGGGGCTTTTCAAGACACCACTATTGAGAGCCTGTGTGAGGACGCCTCTTTTGCCTTTGAGTATCTCCAGAGTCATCCTGCAATAGATGACTCAAGGATATCAATTCTTGGAAGATCGCTTGGTGGCTTGATTGCAGTGTTGATAGCAGCACGTTTTGGCTGTGTGCAAAGCCTCATTCTCTGGGCAGCGGTCTTTGATGCCAAGCCATGGATAGAGCGGCAGGCAGCCTCTCAAAGTGCCCCTCAGCCTCTTTTTGAACATTTAGGCACAAAGGTAAATAAAAATTTTATTACTCAGTTCATGCATGTGTGCACACAGACGGTTCTAGAGGCATTAGAGGAAGTACCTCTTTTATATGTGCAAGCCGAACAAGATCAGTCTGTAGGCAAGTATCATGTTGAGCAGTATGAGCATGCTCGGGCAAAGGCCACAGCACTCACCCGAATATTTCGTGTACCTCACTCGGATCATGAGTTTTCACACGCAGATGAGCAGCAAGACATTATTCATGCAAGTGTAGAGTGGATGCTGAACAGGTAAAAAATGTTAACACATTTTTTTATTAATTAATTCTTCCTCGATTGGGATAAAATTCAACACTTTCCGCTTGTAAGAAATCTCCATTTTGTTGTATTATAGATTTATTACAATTTAATGAGGAGTTATTACAATGTCAGTATTATCAAATTTAACAAGTTCAAATAGTATACATTTATTTTCAAATATACCTCCAATATCAGTAGCAGCCTGTAAGAATGGGGGAAGAAGTGAGCCATTGGATATATTTGCTCGTACTCCAGATACACCATCAACGGATGTATCGGCCTCTTCTACAGTGTGTACTGTTATACCAACCCCGCCATCACCTAATTCAGAAGAGAGCACCCCAGTTGCGGATCCTGTTTTGGGAATGCCTCTTTCCATGCTGTCACAGCTCTATGGGCTACAACCGATTAGCACTCAAGGGCAACAGGTTGCAACCACGGCCCTTACTACGGCCCTTACTATGAGCGCAAGTACCGCTGTCAGCACTTCTTGTCAAAGTACTTCTTATCAAAGTACTTCTTGTCAAAGTGCAACCAATACTGTTGCAGATGCAATTTGCAATCCTACTGTGCTTATTGCACCACAAGCGATCAATACAAGATCATCGAATTATTTTGTAGCATCATCATCTCCTGCATCAGATTTGGAGAGTGACGAACTCGAATTCAGCATAGTACATGGCAGGTTTGTGACAAGACAAGGGCCTGTCAGTAGAACAGCACAGAAAAGCTTCCACGTTATAAGCCGTTCACCCACTCCTAGTCAGTCTCCATACTACTTGCCAGCGATACCTCCTGCAGATCCAGTATGTCCTTCTTCGACGAGGTCTCCCCGTCTCCTAGAAAGATATGGTTCAAATGGGACGCCTGGATTTAATGGTAATGATGAGGTGGTGACCTTTGAGATGAAAGGAGTACGAGATATATATATTCCAAGTAGTAGCAATCTAGGGAATAGGAAAAGAGGAAGCTCACTAGGATCAGGGCATTCTCCGCCAAAAAGATCTAAAGGGCCACGTTAAATTCACCACCCCCGTAGGGAAGGCAAGGGATATAGCATAACAAACGTAATAGCTAATACAAGCCATGGTTGCTTTTTTTTACAGGGAGAGCCACAGGAGAATAGCTGCAGAGAGAGCTTGCCAGAGGCGTTAGGGGGGCTTGGGGTGTTGGTGTTTATGGCCTGGGTTGCTTTTTTTATAGGGAGAGCTGAGAGACCCGCGACGGTTTGGGATGTTCGATGCATTTTTAGTGCTTCTTATAAGCCCACAATAATCCCCTAGCTTTCTCTATAATCTCTCTGCCCAGACCTTTATTACCAATGCCTTTAGCACCCCACACGCCTCTGACAAGCTCTCTCTGTAATCTCTCTCCTGTAGCTCTCCCTGTGAAAAAAATTCCCCACAACTTGTAACTGCCACAACCCTAAGATCCTGCGTCATCTCTATGTGCTCCTCTAAACTTCTTGCGCAGGGGGGTGGTGGATAGTTATACGTTAAATTCCTTCTCGATGTACTGCTCGAGCTTCGTAAAATCTTTAGCAAAATTGCGAATGCCTTCGGCAAGTTTATCCACAGCCATGGCATTTTCATTGAAGAGAAAACGAAAGCTGCATTCGTTAAGATGGATTTTTTCAATAGACTCTTTTTTGGCTTGCTCCATTGAGAGCTTGCGTGTAAGAGGGGATTCATCGGCCTGAAGCTCGCTGAGCAGCTTTGGCGCAATGGTCAAAAGATCACAACCAGCAAGTTCTATAATTTCTTCTTTATTGCGAAAGCTTGCCCCCATTACTTGGGTTTTGTAATCAAATTTTTTGTAATAATTGTATATGGTGCGTACTGAGAGAACCCCTGGATCTTCAGCTGGTGGATAGGCAGCAATGCCTTCATTTTTCTTGTACCAATCCAAAATACGGCCCACAAAAGGAGAGATCAGCGTGGCCTTGGCTTCGGCGCACCCAATTGCTTGAGGCAGGGAAAACATAAGCGTCATGTTGCAATGAATGCCCTCCATTTCCAGCACCTGAGCTGCGCGAATGCCTTCCCACGTCGATGCCAATTTAATCAGCACACGGTCACGAGTAATCCCTGCTTTTTCATAGAGCTGGATGAGAGAATGGGCGCGATCTATGCTTTTCTCACAATCAAATGATAGGTGTGCATCCACTTCAGTGGAGACGCGTCCAGGGACAATTTTTAGGATTTCAAGCCCGAAATTTATAAATACTTGGTCTAAAAGCAGGTCTCGGCGTCGCTCAGTCGATGGCACCACTGCATCTTTGGTATCGGTTATAGCCTTTTCAATGAGATAGTGATATTCAGGCTTTTGCGCCGCTGCTAAAATAAGGCTTGGGTTAGTGGTGGCATCGGTTGGTCGAAATGCTTGAATGCTTTCAATATCTCCTGTATCTGCTACCACAGTAGTCATGGTTTTGAGTTGTTCAAGTTGGTTAGGCATAGATTATCCTTGATTATCCTTTAGTTTGTGCATGGTTCCACTCTAAACGTAATAGAGAGGCGTTCATTTCCAATGCTGAGGTCTAATGTTGATTTTAACCGAGAAAGTAAAATTTTGAAAGGTATTTTTACTTCATTTTGTCCGACGGTGACAGCGACAGAGGCAGAGCCAAGAATTTCTTCAGACTCTTGAATTTGCCGGCAGAGTGCGGCGAATTTTTTGAGCTGTCGATGGAGTGTCTCCTGTCCAAAGCCATATTTTTTACCACAGCCTGTACATTCGACTAATTTATCCTGGTATCCCAGGTCTTGGATGGAAAAGATGACTGGTTTTTTGCAGTGGATGCAATCCAGTTGAAATGATCCTTGTGTTGGCATACTATAACTCCTTGCCGAATATCATGCCAAAAATGACTACAAAAAAACAACAAAATCAGGTATGTAGGGCAGTATGCAAAAACAAAGACCCCATTCTAAAAAAAGGCATAGAGCAACAGTTGCTCGCAGACTTCCCACTGCCAAGGTAGTGTGGAAGGGATTTGATAATACAGGAGATATTGATATTATCCTAGAAAAAAGGAATTTGTTTCAGGATATTCTTGGTATCTCGAGTGACAGCATGGGAAAAATGTTTTCGCAGGCGGTTGGCTTTCTCAACCAACACCGCTATGACGAGGCTGCAAGGGCATTTGAGCTCTTGCATTCCTTAAATCCATTTATTCCTGATTTTTGGATTGGCGCAGGTCTTGCTCATCAGGCGCATGGAGTCAATGATGTGGCGCTATCAGATTTCATGATGGCTATGACTATTGACCCAAAAAGTCCTGACCCCTATCGTTTTGCTGTGGAGTGCTGTTTGGATATGCAAGATCTTCCCCAAGCCATAGCTTTTGTCACACAAGCTATCGCCTATGCGAAAAAGCATGCACGTGCTGCCTGGGCACAAGAGCTCTGCAAAGCAGCTGAGGCACTCCTAGAGCATATCACGTGGGAGAAAGAGCATGCACATAACGTCATGTGAGCATGAGTATATCGAGAAGCATCTTTTCTGTTAAACGCCCAGTATTGGTGTTCTGAGGACTCGGATGATAGCTCGCATAGATTGTTGGAAATCCAATCATTTTATATATAGCTCCATGAGAAAAGCTAGGCCGGCCTCCGATATACGCCTTTTTTTCTTTCGCATACGATATCACAGCATCGAAGGCAAATTTTCCTAGTACAAGAATGGAAGACACATGCGGCAAAAGTGACAGCTCGGCCTTCCAGTACTGAGAACAGCTTACACATTCTTGATGCGTGGGTTTGTTTTGTGGAGGTACGCATTTGACGCATGCTGTAAGATAACAGCCCTTGAGACAGAGTCCATCATCTTTTGCAACCGAACGTGGCTGGTTGGCAAAACCTGCCTTATAGAGCACTGAAAAGAGGAAATCAGCCGATTTATCCCCCGTAAAAATTCTCCCTGTACGATTGCCTCCTTGTGCTGATGGGGCAAGCCCTGTAATAAAAAGATGGGCGCTTGGATCTCCAAAGCCAGGCACTGGCCGTCTCCAATGCGGCGCATCTTTATTGGCAGGTTTTGCTGGTACCGATTCGCGCCATGCTACAAGCCTCGGGCATAGCCTGCATGATACTATCGCCTGTTGTAGCACTTGTAAAGAAGAATAGGTTGTGTCACTCACAAATTGATTGCGTTGAGTTGGCTGTGGATGTAATCACGGATCTCTCTTGAGGCTGTAGTAAAAATCTGCGTCAGGATCTCAATGCGTCCATGGATATTTGAGTTATTATATCGTTCTTCTAAGGGAGGTTGTTGCAGGGAGGATATACTGGTTTCTTGATGCAGCTTAAATGCATGCTCCAAGAAATTGCCGCAAGCTCGTTCGAAGTATGCTATTCGTTCCCTAATACTTTCCTCTGTATCACTGTTGTTTATTGCTTTCATCGTGGCTGCAAATTGTCTACAGAACATGACCATATCCTGGTCAGGCATTTCTTGAGGTTCAGTGCTTGGTATTTGAGTGCATGTTTTCATATCAAGAAATTCTATCAACAAATTGCTATGATCAATCACATGAAATTGCTCAATAGAAATGTATGATTCTCTACAAAAATTGGTGTACATGTATTCGTGGATATCCACAATCAGAAAAAGATCCATACATTCTCGTGCGGTCATTACTTGCAGGAGTTTTGTAAAGTCAGCATCTGCAGCACATCGAGGCAATCGCATATTCTTCAGAGCCTCTTTAAGTGCGGGGTTAGCTAGTACAGACGTCAATACAATGCGTGGTTCATGTTGTCTAAGCAAGAGTTCCGCAAGTATATATATTTCACAAAACAGCTGTTCTCCTACCGTGTGAATGGCCTTATTAAGGAGTGTATTTTCGAGTGCTACGGGTAAAAAATCACGTAGATTATCTTTATGCAGGTCGATTTCACGTTGTAGGCACGTTTCGGCAGATATAATATGTGCCCAGTAGAGTAGGCGGTTAATCTTCGCAAGAAGAGCGCGCCATACTATCCATACCGTAGAGCAGGGATAGAGGGGCATGTAACGTCTTTCCTCAGCATTGTTTGCATTACTCGTTGTAGATAGTATCGGTAAGGATAAGGTGCGATTATAGCTTTCTCTAATCCTTGCTGCTTGCCTTGCGTTGGGTACAGAATTTTGTCTTGGTACACCATTTTCTGATATTGTAAGACTGCTTGAGCTGCTGCTTGAAGAGCTGCTTACTATACTTGTTGTCATAATATACTCCTTAATTTAATTTACGCCACGTTTCACGTTCCCCCACGTTCCACGCAGGCTGTGCACATAGCGCACTGCCGCGCTCCCTCGGGGCTAACACCAGCCACCACTACCGCATACGCATCAGGCTAAGGCTCATATGTGCATTGATTATGCCACACACAAATGGGTTTCGCTGCTACCGCAGCTCTATTTTTTTTAACCGCTGCCTAACCCCACGTTCCGCCGGCCGTAGCGCAGTGCGCTACGGCCGCGCTCCACGCGGGGCTAATGAATTCCACCGCTGCCGCGGTGGGGTCCATATCAACTAGAAGCATAATATGTTACGCGTTTGCCATGCTAACGTCCTTAGCCTGATGCGTATGCCACTAGCGTGGTGGAGCTGTTAGTTCCATTAGATTCTCAACGTTCTGTTTACATTACGCGTGCTCTATTTTTCGTCATGTGCACTTTTCCGGAAGGAAAAGTCGCACATGACGTTACTTTAATTCTTTGTACTGCCTCATGAATAACTTCACGACTTGCAAAACTTGAAAGGCGAAGAAAGCCCTCTCCAGACTTGCCAAAGCCAATACCCGGTGTTGTGAGTATATGAGCATTGCGTAGAAGATCATCAAATGCCTCCCACGAAGTGTTGTGCGTGGTTTTTATCCATAGATACGGGCTGTGGATGCCGCCATAGGTCTGCCAGCCTCTTTCAAGGCAAGCTTGCCGTAAGAGAGAGGCGTTTTCTTTATAGAAACGAATTTGTGCTGTAATTTCTTCGAGACCAGTGGGGCTCAGGGCTGCAATACCCCCTTGTTGTGCAAGTGAGGAGGCGCCATTATAAAAAGTGGTAATAAGACGTACCCAGTCACTTTGTACAGTGTGTCCATCTTCGTAGCAAAGCTCCGAGGGCACTACCATCCAGCCCAGGCGTATCCCTGTAAAGCCTGCCATTTTTGAAAAGGAACCAATTTCTATAGCCACTTCTTTACTGCCGGGAATTTCATATATAGAGCGTGGGCGGCCATCTTGCACATAAAAAGCATAGGCGCTATCAAAGATAATAAACTGCTTATGGGCTTTGGCATAGGCGACAAGATGTTCGAGCTCTTTAGCGGAATAGGTTTTTCCAGTTGGATTATTTGGAGAACAAATATAGAGAATATCGGCGCTTGCAGCTGTAGTAAGGTCTGGGAAAAAATCATTTTCAGGAGTACATGGGAGTGGTAGTATGGTATTTTCATAACCGCGGTGTATGATGGCTGTATCTATATAGGCGGGATAGGAGGGATCTTCAACGGCAATGCGTACATTGGGCCCAAACAGGAGGGTGAGTCTGCCAATATCACATTTGGCCCCATCGGAGATAAAAATGGCATCAGGGCAAATCTTGCCTTGATAGATCTCTTGGCTAATACGAGTTCGAAGCTGCACATTGCCTTTTTCTGCTCCATAACCAGTATAGCCCTCACGTGTGCCTAGCAGGGCTGCCGCCTTTGTTAACCCTTCACAGATTGTAGGTGTGAGTGGCTCTGTTGTGTCACCGATACTTAGTGAGATAAGGGTGCTATGAGGGTTTTCATGAAAAAACGCCTCTTTGCGTTTTGCTACCTCGCTAAAGAGATAGTTTTTTGCAACTTGGGAAAAATAAGAATTTCTTCGCATATATCACATCGTAAAAAATTGTCAGAGCCCAAGACCGTGTCCTCATAAGGCCATGGCTCTCACAGGCTTTGGCAGCTTTTTTTTTACAGGGAGAGCCACAGGAGGATAGCTGCAGAGAGAGCTTGTCAGAGGCGTTAGGGGTGCTTGGGGTGTTGGTGGTTATGCCTTGGGCTGCTTTTTTTTACAGAGATAGCTGCAGAGACCAGCGACGGTTTGGGATGTTCGATGCATTTTTCCACTGAAAGTGGAAAAGTCCAAGCATATAGAAATCGATTGGCAAATTTATTTGCCATGCGATTTCTATATGCTTGGACTTCAGCGAGCGTATGCTCGCTGAAAATGCATCTTTGGCGCTTCTTATAAGCCCATAATGATCCCTTCGCTTTCTCTCTAATCTCTTTGTCCAGACCTTAATTACCAATGCATTTGGTACCCCAGACACCTCTGACAAGCTCCCTCTGTAAGCTCTTCTCCTGCAGCTCTCCCTGTAAAAAAGCAGCCCAAGCCTTACCCACCAATACCTTAAGCACCTCAGCCCTAGCCGTCTCTTACAGCTAACTCGTAATCTCGCCTGCCGCTCTCCCTGTTAAACAAAACTTCCCACACCTTCTCTTGTAACACCTCTTGTAACACCTCTTGTAACCTTCGATCATGTTCTTCTGTAAGCTCAGCCAGGGGCAGCCGGCACTTGCCTGCAGGTAGCCCCACACATTCCAGCATGCGCTTTATGGGAGCTGGATTGGTTTCAATAAATGCTGCACGAATAAGGGGCATGAGCGTATAGTGCAGCTCTACTGCTTCTGAGTAATTGCCTTCTTGAATGCTCATTACCAGTTTTCGTATTGTCTGGGGGATAAGGTTACTCAGGACCGATATAATCCCGTGCCCTCCTATGGCCATGACAGGCAAGGTAAGAGCATCGTCACCTGACAGGACAGTCACGTTTTTTGCTCGCATTGCTTCAATGACATCCGAGATGTGTGTAATAGAGCCCGAGGCTTCTTTTACGGCTGCAATATTGGGCAGCTCTGCAATTGCTTTGAGCGTCTTTACTTCGAGGTGTACACCGGTTCGTGCGGGCATGTTGTAGATGCAAATGGGAATAGAAACAGCCTGGCTCAGTGCTTCAAAATGGCGATAGATACCTTCTTGTGTTGGTCGGTTATAATAGGGAAGGATGACGAGGAGTGAGGAGGCTCCCTGCTGTTCAGCCCACGTAGCTTGTTCTATGGTCGTTGTGGTGGCATTTGTGCCGCAGCCTACCATGACAGGCACCCGTCCTTGCACTTCTTCGATTGAAATACGTATAATCTGCTTCTTCTCATCGCCTGAAATGGTGGATGATTCTCCCGTGCTTCCAAGTAGGGTAATACCATCGACTTGTGCGTCTATCTGGCGCTGCAGTAAGAGCCTAAGGCCCCCCTCATCAAGAGCGCCATTCTCAGTAAAGGGTGTTATGAGTGCTGTATAGAGTCCTTGAATCATCGGTTAAGCTCCTTTATGAGGTCATGCATATCAAACCAACCCTTTTTTCCTAAAAGCCATTTGGCAGCGTGAAGCGCCCCTTTAGCAGCATTATTCCGGTTTCGTGCCGTGTGTGTTATGGTAATGCGATCATCGTGGCCATCAAAGAACACTTCATGCTGTCCTGGGTGAAAGCCTGCACGTGTGCTTGCAATAGTCAGATCTGTTGCCTTAACAGCTCCCTGAGGAAGCTCCGAGACCACTTTCTTTTTGCGGTCCATCTCACCCATAATCACTGCTGCCATCTCTTTTGCCGTTCCTGATGGATGATCTTTCTTTTGGCTATGGTGTTGTTCAAAGATAGAGACATCATAGTCTACGAATGGGGCAAAGAGCTTTGCTGCGTCCTTGATCAGCTTTAAAAAGAGCTGTACACCAATAGAAAAGTTCGGCGATGCAATGAGGGCACTCTTATGTTTTGAAATCAATCTTTTTGCAGACTGAATATCAGTCTCCCATCCGGTGGTCCCTATGACTAGAGGTACTTTTTGTTTGGCAGCTGTTTCAATGCGGCTAAGGATTCCTTCTGGGCTTGAAAAGTCGATGACGACATCGACACCTTGGAGTGCCTCTTCTGTAAGCTCAAGAAAACGCCGTGGCGGCTGCGTTTTTTTGACTTCTTCTGCAGGAAAACCCCTGTCGACTATGCCTACGAGGGTGACTGCATGCTGTGGGGCTATGCTCTCAATGAGCTGCCCCATTTTTCCGTGTCCTATGATTACTACTTTCATGACTGATGATCCGTAATTGTTTGCTTTGTGTGCTGCATGATAGTCTCCCATAGTTCATGAATTTTGTCACTCTGTTCTTTTGTGAGATTGCTAATAAAAGAAATATTATCATCATTTGCGCCGAAGGCAGCCTTTGTCCAGTTAGCCGAGCCTACAACGAAAATGCGCTCATCGATCAAAGCGCATTTGTAGTGAAAGAGGCCAGGGGCAGTGCTGAGATATGTTTTTATAGATGCTTGTTTTAAGTGTATAAAGGCCGCATTGCTTGTTGTTTTGGCCGATTCAGGATCAAGCACTACTTCGACCTCCACACCACGCTTTTTGGCTGCAATAAGGGCTTGAATGAGTGGCTTAGAAGTGAACGTATACATTGCTACACGAATGGATTTTTGTGCTGTTTCGATAGTGGAAATAAGGCGCTCTAATGCTTGAGGGGCCGTATCTGGCATCATGTACCATGCATAGTTTTCACCTATCACTGGCTTGGCTGCGTAGCGGGTGCGGTGCAATATTGCCATGGCTTTTGCTTCAATATGTCGCGCAAGCTCTGGCTGTAGGCACCCTACCACAATGTTGGGAGAGACAAAAAAAGCGTCACGAGTAAAATTTGCAGAGCCAAACCAAACCGTCTTATGATCAATGACGATGATTTTATGATGCATAAGGCCTTTATGGCGATAGGGGAAGAGGGTTACTTTTGGACCAAGCTTAAACGCGATATTTTGCGTGGCCACTGGATCGTGGATGATACGTACTGAGACGCCCTCTACAGCCTTTTTCGACAGGGCTTGCATGAGGCGGGTATCTGAAAACGAATAGATCATGATGACAATGGACTCAGTTGCCTGATCAATGGCACTCTCAAGTGTTTCTTCAAGGTTATCATGGAGCTGATTGGCATAGAACACAAGAGGCACTTGAGGCTCTGGAAGATGCACTTCCTCAGAGGTCAGTACATAGCTGTATAAAAGATAGACAGCAAGAAAAAGGGCTGTAAGGGGGTATCTGAGCTTTTGTTTTAAGCGCCGCATAGGAAACCCCATTTTTGTTTCACGGTGGCTATAGTATCTGCGTCGGCCATTACCTCTTTGGGATAGCTAGGCTTCATTCGTGCATCAATCAAAATGGGCGTTTTATAGCTCAGATGATGGTGACAAAGCGTTGTCTCTTTCATATACATATCGCGTGCAGGCTCAAATCGAGTAAAGACCGTCCATAAAAATTCAAGCTCAGAGCTTCCCACCGTTTCGGCATCATCAACGAGAATAAGAAGTGGCCAGTTGGCAAAGCCAGCATGCTGGAGGAGCGAGGAGGGATCTTCGAAGGTAGAATACTTCGGTCCTTGAAGGAGAAGGCAGCCACTACAAAACGCTAGAGCCTTGACAAGCGGTCGTGGGAGTATATCGTGCCAGACAGTTGGAAGCTTGCGTCGCTCTTCTTTGCCAAGGCCTAAGAGGATGGCTTTGGAGCCGAGATTCAGGCTTGGCCCTGTATAGTCGAGTGTATCGTTTGCAGTATTTGTGATGATATACAAATCCCTTTCAGGACGAAAACGGCTAAGGACTGCTTCTAACACAGCACGAATACTGCGAAGATCTACTGGGACGTCAGTCAATATGAGAAACTTAGTAAGCCGAAGCTGACCTTCCCCAAGAATACGAAATGCCGTAGAGAGCGCTTCTTTTTCATAGCGCTCGGATACAATAGCCGATGTCAATGGATGAAATCCAGCCTCACCATAGCTCCAGAGCGCCTTTACTTCTGGCATGATGACTTTGATAAGAGGGGAAAACAGCTCTTGTAAGAAGTTGCCAATAAAGAGATCTTCTTGCACCGGCTTACCAACAACGGTTGCAGGATATATCGCATCTTTTTTATGATAGATTTTATCACAATTGAATACTGGATACTCGTGTGCAAGGCCGTAATAGCCATAGTGATCGCCAAATGGTCCCTCCATGGCGCGTATGTGGGGTTTTGCATGGCCACAGATGGCAAACTCACAGCTTGCGATGATGGGGTGTGGATGCCCTGGGGAGTGTGCGTAGGGAATTTTATTGCCAAGAAGCAGCGATGCGAGGAGTAGTTCTGGAACATTTTCTGGCAGCGGTGCGATAGCACTTAAGAGCAGTGCTGGTGGGCCTCCCAAGAAGATAGTGACGGGAAGGGGAGTGTTGAGCTGCTCAGCTTGTTGGTAGTGAAAGCCTCCACCTTTGCCAATCTGAAAATGCAGGCCTGTATGATGTGCATCGAAGCGCTGGATACGATACATACCAAGATTGGGAGGTGACGTAAGTGGTGGCGGTGGTTCGGTATAGACGAGTGGTAGGGTCATAAAGCGGCCGCCATCGTCGGGCCAGCAGGTAAGGAGGGGTATCTCTTCAAGGTTAGGAGGGTCGATGGTGCATGCAAGGACGGGTGCGTTGCGAGTATGGCGACGGCCTATTTTGATGAGCCTTTTTAGGTGATGGCGCTCTTGCCAGAGAGTGGTAAGTGATGGGGGAAAGCGCTCAGTGACGAGTTCGATGAGTTTTTTAATAACAAGCTCTGGATTACCTGGAAAGGCAAGCTCTACGCGTTTTTGGGTACCAAAAAGGTTGGTAACCACGGGAAAACGACTTCCCTTAACCGTATGAAAGAGAAGGCATTTTCCTTGCTTGGCTACAACCTGTCTGTGTACTTCGGCAAGCTCGAGGTGGGGATCCACTTCGGTGGTAATGTGGGCAAGTTCGCCTTCTTTTTCAAGGATTGAAAGAAATGAGGGCAGATCTTGGGGGATATTCTTCATACCAAACCATGAAACCGTAAATTGGGTTAAAAAGCAAGGACAAAATCTCCGTGTCCGTGATATGCATCAGGCTAAGGCCATGGCTCTCACAGGGTTTGGCACATTAGAGAGATTACAGAGAGAGCTTGTCAGAGGCGTGTGGGGTGCTTGAGGTGTTGGTGAGGAAGGTCTGGGGGATTTTTTTCACAGGGAGAGCTACAGGAGAGAGCTTACAGAGAGAGCTTGTCAGAGGCGTGTGGGGAGCTTGAGGTGTTGGTGAGGAAGGTCTGGGCAGAGAGATTAGAGAGAAGAGGTGCTTGCAAAATTCCGTTGGAGACAAAAAGTCAAAAAAGTGCCCTGAAGCTGATTTCAGGATGGATAGTGCACGGCTTGGTGACAAAGAGAATAGAGAGTTTAGAGGAGCACATAGAGATGACGCAGGATCGTAAGGTATGGGCAATTACAAGCCTTGGCTGCTTTTTTAAGAGAGAGATCACAGAGATGCAGAGAAAGATCCAGGTTGTTCGATGCATTTTTCCGCTGGAAGCGGAAAAGTCCAGACATATAAAAATAGACTGACAAATTTATTTGTCAGTCTATTTTTATATGTCTGGACTTCAACGAGCGTACGCTCGTTGAAAAAGCATCTTTGGTGCTTCTTATAAGCCCATAATGATCCCTCAGCTTTCTCTCTAATCTCCCCACTGCCCAGACCTTAATCATCAATGCATCTAGTACCCCTAACGCCTCTGACAAGCTCTCTCTGTAAGCCCTCTCCTGTGGCTCTCCCTGTGAAAAAAAGTCCTCACAACTTGTAACTGCCAAAACCCTAAGATCCTGCGTCACCTCTCAAGCTCTCCTCCAATAAATTCCGATAAAAATGTGTCCAAGCCCGTGAGAGTCATGGACTTAGCTTGATGCATCGCCTTACCTCAGCAGCTTTTTGTAGTGCGCTGATAATTTGTACTTGCGTCCCTTATTTGATGCATCCACAACTTCTAAAAATCCCTCTTTAACCCAGCGCAGGCAGAGTGCTGCAGAGCTGCGTGGTTTAAAGCCAAATAATTCACCGATCTGACGACTGGTAATGATTTCAAATTCCTGAAATAATTCTAATGCTTTTCGCTTTCGTGGGTCGAGCGTGCGAATAATAGCAGATTGATCCACAGCTTGCTGATTTTGTGCTGTAGACAAGTGCCTCAACACATTTTCAAATGAGACAGCCATGCCTTCAATAAAATATTCTATCCATTTCGTAATATCAGCTTCCGCTCGGCCCATGTAATAATTATGCGATGGACCAATGCTAATGGCTTCATAGTATGCGCCAAGATTGCGTGCATAATATTCTTCTAAGGAATATAAGCCTTTGAGGTCATAGCCACCAAGATGCAGGATGAGCGTTGTGAGTAGTCTTGCCGTCCTTCCATTGCCATCATAATAGGGATGAATGGTCGCAAATTGATAATGCACTATGGATGCAACAAGTGGGCATGGTAGGGCCATATTCGTCTTGATCCATGCTATCATGCCGCTCATAAGGCCTTGCACATCTTTTGCAACTGGTGGCATATACACAATTGCTCGTGTCCTGCTGTCTCGAATAGCATTTTGCCCATCTCGATATTTTGTCGGTTTTGTATGTATTTTGCCATTCGACATGACCAGAGCATGTAGAGTTTGGATGATTTTTTCTGTAATAGGGACATGAGATGCTGCCCACTTTTCAACTTGTGTTAAAGCAGCGTAGTAGCCTTTTACTTCATGTTCATCGCGTTCGCGCCCAGGAAAATGACCCTCATGTTTGAGCACCTCTGCAACTTGATCCGGATTGAGCCTGTTACCTTCAATCATGGTTGAATAGTGCGTGGTAAATAAGCGTGCGGTTTCCCTCAAAGAGCTGAGAATATGTGGCGTTACAGGCAACATGAGGGCCCTTTCTTTTGCTACTTCAATGCGCAAAAGATTATTCATGATTGAGGGCGTAATCGAATATGTTGGAGCAAATTTTATCAGCATAATATCGGCATTTTATCGGCACAAGACCTTACCTGTATTATGCCGATAAAATGCCGATAACGCAAGGGATTTCGTAAATATTCATCATCTCCGTAAATGGAGGTGGTGAATATTGGAGTATTCTTTTACACTCTCATAGTGTTCCAAAGATCATCTACTCGTAATAGATCTGAGCTTAAGAGCTGATATTCTGGGCTGTTTTCAGGATAATATTGTGAGTGCGCTTGTCGGAAGGAGGCGAGCGCTGTCGAGAGAGGCTCGTATGCTGCTGTGCCGTGGCGAGTCGAACGTATGGCTGTTCGGAGCTCGCTTCGTAATTGTAACAGGCGTGCGAAATTGACGAGATCTCGTACAGGCATAGTACGAAGTTGGGGAAACCGAGTAGTTAAAACATGAAAGTCAGGGTTTTCTAGGATTGTGCTTGGAGAGAGTGGCGCATTTAAGATAGTTGGATTTTGTGCGACGCGTCTTAGATCAACATAGAGTGTATGGCCGCTGCGTGGTGCTGTTACTACCGGAAGAATGGATGAATTGAGTACTGTAGCAAATAACGTATGACTGCAATCCATACGCTCGAGGTTTAAGAAAAGCTCGCGCTCAATTGGGTCAGTCGGGAGAAGGGCGTTATGCAGTGCGCGCTCATGTACAGCAAAAGGTGAGGGGATGCTGGGAATGGGTCTATTCACTTCATTGGAGAGATTTTGTAAAAACTGAGAAGGATCTATAGTAAAAAAGGCAGCACTGCGACAAGACTGCCCCCGTCTTTCAGCTTCGACAGTGGTGACAAAGAGTGAATCATTACGATGTACAGCAGGCCTTTGCGTGTTGCGTATTTGGTCTACTCTCTGTTCGTATTGGTATTTTATTTCCAACATACTGAGCAGGTAGGTAAGTGCTATACGTTGTTGCTTTGCTGAGGCATCATTTCTACTTCTGAGTAAAGTAATGCGTTCTCGTATACGTGTTTGTATGCCACTCCATGAACCTCCTAGTTCTTGAAGTGCGGTGCTTGATGCTGCTTGAAGTGAGGGGGCAGTAAAGAGCTGCCATATGTTGTTAAAACGCTTTTGTAAGGCATTGACTTCTTTGATGATGTCGTTTCTTATAAGCATACGTCGTTGTTCTGTATGAGGCAGGATTGTAGAAGATAGTACAAATCGATGTATATGATGTAATTCAACACCACTCCAATCTCTCGCTATAATGTAGTTATCCCACCTTCCGGTCCTGAGCGTTGGACAAAAACAGAAATCGCGAGGGACAGAAGTATTGATCTCTGAGACCGCCTCCCAATTGGTATCTGCATATCGAATGGCTGCTCCTTGCATAAGAGAGCGCTGCTCCAAACTCAAGCTATGTATACAGGCATTATCTAGTTTTTGTAATTGTTCGGTTTCTTTGACACTGGAAAACAGAGCATTTTCACTTTGCCGGCATGTATGGGCTCTACGAACTGCAAATTGTATATATGCTTGTAGCGTCATGCGCTGAGCGTCACTACTTTGTAATTCATTCAGTAAAGTATTTACTCGTCCTTGAGATATGCCAGTAGTATAGTCTCTTACCCATCCCTGAATGGCTTCGTAGGTTAGAGGACAATTTGTAATGGGCAGGTTGCCTAGAGCCTGCATACGCTGCTGAGTCCATGCAGTAAAGTTTTCTATCGTATCGCATGGTATTGAGGGCTGAATGGTATGAGGTGTAAAAAGGCATACATGACCTGGTATATTTAGGGGAAAGGCTGTCTCTATAACGGTTTGAGGTGCTATACCTTGCTCGGCTGCCCCTTCGGAGATCTCGCGACGAAGCGACGCCGCCCTGGATACAATTTGTAGCATCCCCTGTATTGTAGTCATTGGTGTATTTCCCATGGCAATTCGAATGTGCGGGCTCGGTGGCGTTTCTGAAATAGTGCTCCAAAACGCCTCACCTACTGCTGTAAGAGTAAAGTTCCATGGTCTATCACTCGCTTGAGGCCTGGCGGCTCCCACGCGAAATCTGCTGTCAAAGCCTGCCGTATCATCGGCGTTTACACCTCTAAAAAGAGAGGCTAGGGTAGCAGGAGGAAAACTTCTAAGAAATGCTGCCATAGTGGGGAGGTGCTGTTCTTGCATAGCAGCCATCATGAGGTGTTGTAGAGCCTCGCCAAAATTTTCTTCGGTAACTTGTATATATCGTGGATTCGATGCAGTAGCGGTATTCATGTAGAGCTGCATATTAAGACGGGTATCTGCAGGGTTTTGAGAAGGGGTGGCAAAGAAGCGAAATTGTGAAAAGCCAGGCGGTCTCCAATGTTGAGGATCTGCGTCCGGAAGATGACTCGTTGTATCATAGCGGCTCAGTGCTTGTCGTTCAGGATGTGTTGTAGGCAAGCTGGCAAAGGCCTCTCCTGAGCGCGCCATAAATACGAGCCTTCGAAACATAGTGGTAAGGCTATCTCGATAGATTTCATACAGCGCATTTTGTTGCCTGCCGGTGGCATTAAATGGCGGAAAAATGGCACTTGCCATAGCATTATCGAACATACGAGAAAGAGGTGGCTCGAATCCCACAGATACTATTCTGCAGGCTCTTTCGAAGCGCCTTTGCCCCTCGGCATTTCTTGGCTCAGGCAAGAGTCTACTAAATAGCTGTAAGAGTGTGGCATTATCTCGTATCTCAGTCATCACATGGTGTATTCTCGTTTGAAAAGCCATATCTGATTCTTCACTTCCTTGAAGCAGACGAATGGCATTCGCTATGTAGGGGATTTGCATAAGAGCTGCCCCATTGTCACCTATTGAATAATTGAGTGAATATTGGAAAGGGGCATTGAGGCCTTGGAATGGGTAGCGTCTTCCTTCAATGGTATAATACACGCAACCGTCTTCGAGGAGCTGGCGTTGCCCTTCAATAACACGGTGCAATACTGAGCGCTGAAAATTACTGAGTGCCATGATATAACACGTATGTGTATCGAATTGCCTCCACCTGGCAAGTAGAGACGCTAGGCGCACCCTTTGTATCTGTTCTGGGGTAATATTTGCAGTGGGGGTAAGGTGGAGATGCAAACGAATAGCGCTCTGTCCATCTTCAGATAAACGCGCGGGCAGTTGTGCAAAAGCGTTGTTGAGAGAGTTCTCGGCATTATCAACACGAAACTTAAGAAGTATTTGAGCAAGATAGGCATCAAACTCAGTGGCTGGATTATTGACAGGTGTTCGACGTATAAAAAAACGCTCTGCATCGGCAATTAACGATCTATTGAGTGAGCCATCAGGACGAATCAGGCAGAAGGCCACTCTATTGGCATAATGATTTTCTGGGAGAAGTCGTGGATTGGGTAGTGCACCTGTTATTGCAGCTTTCATGCTTTGAGGATGTTCATCTTGCTCAATATGTTGCATCACAGCTTGTGTTTGTGTAGCTAATCCAGTGATGAGGTTTTGAAAAAAGTCATGAGATGTGTCTCTATAAACATCTCTCAAAAACACTCGAAGTTCGTCTCTATTTCTATCTAGAAGAAATAAAAAGCGAGCAAGGTGGGTTTCCATATTTTCTGCTTCATGAGATCCTCCAATGAGTCTACTTGCAAAATCTAAACACAGAAGCGGTGCTCGAGGAAGCTCTGGGATACTTGCTACTTCTTGCATGGTTGTATGAATCTTTCGCAGAAGTACATAGAGGGCATCATTATTGCCAAGGCTGAGCGCATGTGTGAGGCAGGTGATGGCCTCCTGTAATTTATCCGCTTTATTCGGTATTTGCCCGCCTTGGAGTGCTTGTACGTATAAAGAGAGAAATAAACGCACGTCTTCCATTTCACTGTAAGGTTGTCTTAAAATTTCTGGTCTTGATCTCCACAGTGCAATAAGCGAAGTAAGAGGGATATTGCTTGCACAGGCTTGACTCAGCTTGGATACTATGGCCTGAGTATTGGCAGAAGTAAGAGGTTGCGTGAGTACTTCTTGGAGCTGTGCACAGATTGCTTGTTGAGGGGAAGAAAGGGTTACAGGTGACGTCTGACTTGTAGTTGTAGTTGTAGTTGTGGATGAGGACGAGGATGAAGGCGTTATGCGTAGTCGTTTTGGAAGCTGTGTTTCTGCTTGCCCATCTCTTGGTCTTGTTACTCTTGGTCTTGTTATGGTAGATGAAGATGTAGTTGGAAATGGAGTTGTGGTCAGAAAAGTTTCGAAAGATGATGGTGTAGAGGGGCTTGGCTGTGTTGTGGTGACTTGTGATGAAGAAAAGGCGCTGCGTACCTCAGAAACACATCCTTCAATAAAGGTTTCACAGCTTGTGCTAATTGATGTATTAGTAAGGCGCCTGCTCATAGCATCAATGATGCGGGCTGAGAAGGGGCCATGGCCATACATTCTATGAGCAATGCTTGCAATTTGATCATTAGTTACTATGTTTTCGTTTTGTTGCATAGTAGCTGCAAGCTCTGCAATAAATTGACGGTCTATTGGTTGTATATTCATGTTTTTTTTCACGTCATGTACAAATTTTCCTTTTGGAAAATTGCACATGACTAAATTATTATATCTATTGTTTTATTTTCATTATAAATAAAATCATGTTTTTTTTGTAAATAAAACTGAGGCGTTACGGGTGCTTAGGTGTGTTGGTGAGGAAGGTTTTGGGAGTTTTTTTTACAGGGAGAGCCACAGGAGAAAGCTTACAGAGAGAGCTTGTCAGAGGCGTTAGGGGTGCTTGAGGTGTTGGGGGAGAACGTCTGGGTACTGGGGAGATTAGGGAGAAAGCTGAGGGATCATTAAAGATGCATCCACTGGGAACGTGGGGTTTTGCGGTCGCAACGACACTCATAGCATGACTGCAGGGTGTGTGCCGTGCTATGGCCTAGTGTATAGAGCCTTACCATGTTGTGACCAATATGGACCCCACCGCGGTAGCGGTGGAATTCATTAGCCCCGCGTGACTGAAGAGCGCACGCATTGCGTGCGATCGAAGGAACGTGGGGTTGTGGAGCATGAAATAAACAGAGAGCTGCGGCAGCAGCGAAACCCATTGTATTTGACCTAGTCAGTGCACATAATTGTCGTTGCAGACACATTTCTGTGTCGCTGCTACCGCAGCTCCGTTTTTATTGATGCCTCATAAACCCCACGTTCCGCTCGGCCTGCGCGCGATGCGCGCAGCCTTCACTGCACGCGGGGCTAGAGCCGCATTTCGCCACTACCGTGGCTCGGTTCTGATTGGTTACAAGTTTCTTTAAGTTGATACCACTCCAACCTTAGCCTGATGCGTATGCGGCAGTGGTGGAATTCATTAGCCCCGCGTGAAGCGCGGCCGTAGCGCGTGCGCTGGGGTTACAGTGCATGAAATAAAAATAGAGCTGCGGTAGCAGCGAAACCCATTTGTGTGTAGCATAATCAATGCTTTTTGATCCGATTTTTTTTTCCCTGCTCACGTAGTGATTCACTCTATTGGAGTCATAACTAGCGCAACATGTGGAGTGAAGACTGGTGCGGTAAGAGGGTGAAGACTGGTGCGGTAAGAGAGTGAGGAGAATAGCTGCAGAGCATTTTTCCGCTGAAAGCGGAAAAGTTCAGACATATAAAAATAGACTGGCAAATTTATTTGTCAGTCTATTTTTATATGTCTGGACTTCAACGAGCGTACGCTCGTTGAAAATGCATCTTAGGCCAATACAGATTTCTCTCTAATCTCCTCCTATCAAGGACGTAATTACCAACGCGCCTAAGCACCCCACACGCCTCTGACAAGCTCTCTCTGTAAGCTTTCTCCTGTGGCTCTCCCTGTAAAAAAAATATGCCATGGCTTGTGAGAGTCATAGCCTTCACCTGATGCGTATGCGTCAAGTGTGTCGCCTTTTCTCAATCACTTCTCTGCCGCCATTACCACTATTACCGCTATTAGTATCTTCTCGTACACGGCGAGCTGCTGTAGCGATAGCTGAGTTAGCGCTATGAGAAGAAGCGGAGCGTCCTATGGATTCTCGGGATGAGGATGATGAGGAAGCGAGAGGAAGTGGAAGAGAGTGTGGAAGAGAGAGTGGAAGAGAGTGTGGAAGAGACTGTGGAAGAGAGAGTGGAAGAGGGCGTGGGAGTACTGTGGACGTGAATGGGGAACTCGCAGTGAAAGAGCGCCCGATATGTTCGCGCGATGATGAGGAAAAAACAGAAGGGGAGGAATGTGCTTGTGTGAAAACAGATTGTACAACAGGAGCGAGATTCATAGGTGGGTGCAGTAAGGAAGATGAAGAGGATATAAAGGATGAAGCAGTACGCACCCCTATGGGCTCGCGCGTCGATGATGATGACGACTGCGAGAACAAAGGTTGTGCACTATGCGTCACAATAGGTTGAGAAGGCAGAATTGGTTGATGGGGCAGGATTGGTTGGTGAAGTGGAATTGGTGGAGGCTGTAGCAGAGTTCGCACTCCTATAGGTTCTCTTCCTTGGACTACAGGTTGTTGTACTAGAACAGGCTGGATATGAGGTCCTGAAGGCACCAAGGACACTGCAGGCACTGAGTGCACGACATGACGGTGAGGTGGTGATTGAATGACCACAACAGGAGGTATAAAAGGCCTTACAGGAACAAGTGGAGCTGGAGCGTTGCATACATATACTTCATTCACGCGGTGTTGTGAGGGCGAGCAGTTGCTTGCTAATATCCATGATATGATGGCAATTGCGCCCGAAATGAGCATCCATGACAAGAACAGGGTGCAGGGATGTAAAAAGAATGCAGTACACAACACTGCAAAAGCAGCAGTAGATACCTTAGCAATGGTTGCCAAACACTGAGTGCCAGATGATGGTGGTGGCGGTACTATTTCGCCATGATTTGCCCGTGAGGACGAAGAAAATATTCGAATACACATAAAAAATATCCTTTTATAAAATGAATTTACCGAGCCACAATAGGTGACTCGGTATAGGGTTTATTAGGCCGAAGCTGTAACCCACGTTGCATCGGCTGTAACGTTAATGAGCATATAGTTATATCCCCACGTAAACCAACTGTTGTTGGTACCTACAATAATGGCGTCATTGACTTCCCAAGTGATAAAGTTATTCCAATTAGCACTTGAAGTACTTACCATAAAGCGAATACCTGAGTCAGTAGCATAGGTATACCCTGTTTTAGGATCTATTATTGTAGAGGCGATAATTAGTTCACCCGTAGCCTTATTTATGGAAATAATGCGCTGTATTGTATATTGCTTTTCAGGCCCAAGAGATAATTTAGCTTGAACACTCTCGTTTGTAATGCAATTGAGGATGGAAAATTCATAATTTGAATTCGAAAACCAAGCGCCATTGGGTGTCACTTGGAGGGGAGTCCCTTCCTTCCATGCACCTGCTGTTTTTGTGTCATAATCATACACAGTGAAGATAGCCCCGTTTTCAATTTCTACGCTGCTGCCTTTTGAGGACGTGCTTTTAAGGGTGTGTAGGGTATAGGGTAACACATTCACGGCTTTTGTGCGCAGTTGTGGGGGCTGTTTTTTTCCCTTTCCATGCGCTCTTTGTGCTTGTTTTGCTTCTTTAGCACGAAGTTTATGTATTTTAGCTTTGTTTTTTGCTGCCATTGGACGTGTGCACTCTTCACGTGCTACCTGTGAAGTAGTGCTTGCAGCATGAGGCTCACGATTGCCTGTTTCTGCTACAAGTGATGCTCCTATGGCAAGATATGTTGCCAAGGCTAGAGTCATGCAATGTTTTTTCATTTTGTTTCTCCTTATTTGATACACCATGGATGGTGCCAATATTTGATTACGACATAAAACTAAGCCGCGTCTATTAAGGTACGATAAAGATTGAGTAAAAAGATAGTAAAAACTGTGACTTGTGCTATTTTCGCTCTGAAAACAGCCCGTGAGCTCGATTCAGTGTGTAGATTTTGAACATAAAATGAAAAGAATTCACAACATCAGCTAAGCCATGGCTCTCACAGGCTTTGGCACATTTTTTTAACAGGGAGAGCTGCAGGAGAGGGCTTACAGAGAGAGCTTGTCAGAGGCGTGTGGGGTGCTAAAGGCATTGGTAATACAGGTGCAGCGGGAATTGCTGTTTCTAATTCACGTCATCAGCTATTTTCCTTCGGAAAATAGCTGATGACGTGAATTATTAATTCTCTAAGAATAGCTCATACTGAGGCTCCTGAAGATCCTCACAGAGGGCTTTTGTTTTAGCTAAAATATGAGGCCACTGTGGTTGTGAAGCAGAAATCTCTTTTTCGATGCAGTCGAGAAGGGCGCTTGTAAAGATACTTCCTTTTTCGGTGCACCATGCTTTTTTTCCAGGTATTGCTCCAGACGCGATAATGACTCCACGAGGATCTGAAAAAAGCTTTTTGTAATTTTCTTTGTGCCGCTTACCTTTGCTTTTATATGGCGGTCTACCAAATGATTTAGTGATTTCATCTTCGATATAGTTATTGCAGCAATCGATTAAAATAAGATGAAATGTCGCAGGTTTTGAGGTGATTGTGGTGATGAGATCTTGTATTGCAATAATCTCGTCATTGTATGCAAAATAAGGTGACGGCCAGATAGTTGTCGTTTTTTTTGTGCGCAGTCCATGACCTGTATAATAGACAACAAAAACATCATCATTATGAATAGGCGCTTGCCTAATCCAGGTAGTAACTCGCTCTTTCGTAAGCTCTTTACCATAAATTTTCGTTATATGCAGCGGCATGCGGGTAGCCCCAGCTATGGTTTTCATGGCCTTTTTCATATGTTTGAGGTCTTTAAATGACGAAACCTTCATATCTGTCAATGTGTCTGCAAGCAAAAGCACGTGTAGCTCCTTTGCTTCACAAAAAAACGTGATCATGCACAGCATGATACTCATAATACGAATCATAACTCCATCCTTGATGTAACGTTTATTCCTTGTTTTTGGGCCCGAGCCTGTTGCCCGAAAAATTTTTACGCCATGTGCGACTTTTCCGGCAGGAAAAGTCGCACATGGCGTGTTATTTATCGTATAGTATCATGTTTAGCTATAACGGTGATACGCAATTTTCTAGATATGGTATACTAGCTCCATGAATCCATCTATTTTTCGTAAAACACACCTGTTGCAGCTGCTCTCAGAGTATGAGGCTCAAGACTCTGCACTTGACTATTTTATAAGTCGCTACTTCCGTGCTCATAAAGCACTCGGCTCCAAAGATCGGGCATGGATAAGCGATACCGTATATGCCCTTATACGCTGGCGTGGGCTTCTTGAGTATCTTCTCAAGGTACAAAGAAAACCACTTTCTTGGGAAGCACTCTATGGCTGTTATCTGTACAAGCCCCCCATGGCCTATTTTGAAGATAGCTCTATACCACTACACATTCGTGTGAGTTTCCCCGAGTGGCTGTTTCAAGCCGTATGTGGTTCATGGGGTGAACAAGAAGGGGTTAGTATCTGTCTTGCGTCTAACGAAGCAGCACCCACAACTGTGCGTGTTAATACGCAAAAAATAGATCGAGAAAGTGCCCTCCAGATGTGGCTAGAAAAAGGTTTTTTAGTGGCGCCATGCAAAGAATCTCCAATAGGCATTACTTTTCAGAAAAAAATCAATTTTTTTTCACTACCTGAATTTCGGACAGGTCTTTTTGAAGTGCAGGATGAAGCTTCACAGCTTGTCGCACATTTATGTCCTCTACAGCCTGGCTGGCAGGTAATGGACTTTTGTGCAGGGTCTGGTGGTAAGACACTTGCCTTTGCGCATGAACTACAGGGCAAGGGACAGATACATCTCCATGATATTCGCCTGCATGCCCTTCACGAAGCTCGAAGGAGACTAAGACGAGCAGGGGTGCAAAATGCCCAAATTGTGCATGCAGATGAAGTGAAAAAACTGAAGTGTTTGAAGGGGTGTATGGATATGGTGTTCGTTGACGCGCCTTGTTCGGGAACAGGCACCCTGAGGCGCAATCCCGATATGAAGTGGAAGCTTACGCCTGAGACCATAGAGCGAGTTGCCGCCCAGCAGCGCGTCATCTTCGACGAGGCCGTGCAGTTTCTCAAACCTCGTGGAAAAATCGTGTATGCTACGTGTAGCATCCTCAAACAAGAAAACCAGGATCAAGTGGCTTATTTCCTAGCGCACTATCCCTTGACTATTGAGGGTGAGGTGTTTCAAAGCTTTCCGAAGCCCGGGGAAAAAGATGGCTTTTTTGCCGTCGTTCTGGCACGAGTGTAATTGTTGGTTGCTATTTCATTGGGTTATTTGATACAATTCTTAGTAATAAAACAGGAGTGAACATAAAACATGGTCCAGAGTAGTCAGTTAACGCCAGGAACCACCATTACCATTGACAAGAAGTTGTACCGTGTAGAGACGGTTGTTAAGGTGACGGTTCCTAAGGGAAGTCCCTTTATAAAGACGAAGCTTCGTGATTTGGTGACTGCCCAGCTTATTGAGAAAAACTTCAAACCCAATCAGGAAGTGGAAGAAGCGGCGCTACAAGAGCGTAGACTTGAATTTCTCTATCCTGAAAATAAGCAGTACCTATTTCTCGACATAGGCAGTTTGGACCAGGTGCTAGTGCCAGCCTCAACCATTGGCAATAAGGCGCACTACCTCAAGGAAGGCATTGAGCTTAAGGCAACGTTTTATGGTGGACAGATTTTTTCTGTGGAGCTGCCTCAATATTTGGAGCTTATGGTGGTCTCGATTGATGGCGAGGGAGCACATGGAGGGGCAGCAGCAAGACAAGCACAGCTCGAAACTGGAGCACGACTTGAGGTTCCGCCATTTATTGAAGTTGGGGATGTGATTAAAATAGATACGCTGACTAATGAATATATTCAAAGGGTGTAATGATGGAAGTAAAGCAAATTAACCAGTTGATGCTCGCTATGGGAAGGACGGGGATCAAGAAATTAGCGATTAAAAGAGAGGGCTTTGAGTTAGAGCTAGAGCGGGAGGAAAAAGCACCTATTCGCGGGCTCGATGCACTTGGAGATGCCTTTGAAGAAAATCCCATGAGCACCGATTTTGAAAAACATCGGCAAACAGCTGCTTTGCCAGCAGCTTTTAGAGAAAAAATTACGAGCAAAGAAGGCGATGGTGCTGTAGCTTCGAAAGATGATGCAAACTCGGTATATGTTACGTCGCCAATGGTAGGCACTATTTACTATTTTCCATCACCTAATGATCCATCTTTTGTTAAGGTTGGGGACCGCGTGGAAAAAAATACCATTGTGTGTATTATTGAAGCGATGAAGGTGATGAATGAGATTAAAGCACAGATTGCAGGAACAGTGGCTGAGCTGCTTGTGGAGAATGGCTCCCCAGTTGAATTTGGCACAAAAATTATTCGTATAATTCCAGTATAAGCTCATGCATAAAGTTCTTATTGCAAATCGCGGTGAAATTGCTGTTAGGGTTATCAGGGCGTGCCATGATTTAGGCTTGCAGACGGTTGCTGTCTATTCAGAAGTAGATAGCGAGGCACTGCATGTGCTGCATGCTGATGAAGCCATTTGTGTAGGCGAGGCTCCATCACACCGCTCTTATTTAAAAATCCCTCATATTTTATCAGCTTGTGAAGTAACAGGTGCTGATGCGATTCATCCCGGCTATGGTTTTCTAAGTGAGAATGCCAATTTTGCATCCATATGTGAAAGCTGTGGCCTGAATTTTATTGGACCATCACCTGCGGCAATTGCGCTCCTTGGCGATAAAGCGAAGGCAAAAGAAGTTGCCAAGCGCGCAGGATGTCCTGTCATTCCAGGCTCTCCAGGCGTAGTCCAAAACCTGAAAGATGCGCTTGAGATAGCCAAGAAACTAGGCTTTCCTATATTTATCAAGGCAGTTGCTGGCGGTGGTGGTAAGGGGATTCGTATTGCGCATACGGAAGAAGAGTTTCAGAAGCACTTTTCAGCAGCCCGTGCAGAGGCTGAAGCGAGTTTTGCTAATCCCGATGTCTATCTTGAAAAGATGATCATGAACCCACGCCACATAGAAATACAGATTGTGGGTGATAAATACGGACATTACGTCCATCTTGGTGAGCGTGACTGTACTATCCAAAGACGCAGGCAAAAACTTATCGAAGAGGCTCCTAGCCCAGTGCTCTCGCCAAAACTCAGGCAGAAGATGGGGCAGGCCGCTATTGATATTGCCAAAGAAGCTGGGTATCACTCTGTAGGCACTGTAGAATTCTTGCTAGATAGCGATCAAAATTTTTACTTTATGGAAGTCAACACCCGTATTCAAGTGGAGCATACGGTGACGGAAGAGCTTACGGGCATTGATATTGCAAACCTGCAGATTCGCATTGCGCGCGGGGAAAAGTTGCCATTCCAGCAAAAAGACATACAGTTTGATAACCATGTTATTCAGTTTCGTGTGAATGCTGAAGATCCGCAAATGAACTTTGCCCCCTCTCCTGGGCGCCTTGAATATTATGTGCCGCCGGGTGGTCCTCATGTGCGTGTGGATTCGGCATGTTATACGGGCTATTCAATTCCGCCGAACTATGATTCGATGATTGCGAAACTTATTGTGCGTGGCAAGGATCGAGAAAAGGCAATTGCTGCGGGCAAAAGAGCACTGCGTGAATTTCATATTGGCGGAGTGAAGACAACGATCCCTTTTCATCTCGATATACTTGAGCATAAAGCTTTCCTTGAAGGAAAATATGATCTGGGGTATGTCGATGGTTTAATCGCAAGAGGGTACCAATTTACTAAAGAGCCTTTAGAAAGGCCACAATAAAAGGCCTGAAAGGCCATAATATGTATAGCCCAGGGTTGAAACCCCGGGTGCAAAATCATGAACGAATGTGTTGCACGTTTTCCACAAAGTGAAGCAAGTGCCGTTAGCGGTACAGCTTCGGAGCAAAGCCAGGACTCAATCGAGCCGGACAGTTACGGCGAGATTCCTGGACAGCTTACTAGCTTTCCTGTAGGGACAAGGCGAGAGCTTCTCTCCTTGACCTATCCTATTATGATGTCCCTTTTAAGTGGGGGATGTGCCATTTTAGCGAACCGTATTTTCCTTGCACGCTATTCTATAGACGCGTTTTTTGCCGTCGCAGAAGCGGTTATGTTTTTTATTGCCTTTGAATTTACGCTAGGGACCATTGCTTCAGTACTTGAGATGTTTGTGGGCCAGGCCTATGGGGCAAAAGAATATAAAACTGTTGGCCGCGTTGTGTGGACGACGATATGGATAAGTATTGGCTCTCTCGTTGTCTTTTGGCCACTTGCCTGGTATGGCACTGAATGGCTCTTTGCTGGCTCTCCTAACCGCACTCTGGCAAGTCATTACTTTTCTACGCTCTGCTTTTTTGGTCCTCTCTTTCCTCTGAACGCCACACTCTCTGCCTTTTGGATTGGACGGGGCAAGACCTATTTTGTCACCTGTGTGGTCGCTGCAGTGAGCCTCTTTAATATTCTTATAGACCCTTTTTTAATATTTGGCATCTTCCCATGCTCGGAATTGGGTGTCTACGGCGCATCGCTAGCACGAGGTATAAGTCAATTTGCACTTACTATCATTTTGTTGTTTGCATTTTTATCAAAACAAAATCGTAGTCGGTATGCTACAGGCCAGGTCACATTTGATACGCAATACTTGAAAAAGTTTTTTCAGTATGGGGCAGCGCAAGGGCTCTCAATGTTTGTTCAGAGTAGCGCATGGGCCTTCTTTTTCCGTATGATGACGCTTACAAGTCAGGTACATGAGCTTGCGTGTGGTATTTCTGATACCATTTACTTCTTCTTGACCTTTGTGATTGAGGGTATTAGTAAAGCGACGTCTTCGGTAGTGTCTAACCTTACGGGCTCAAAGCGCTTTTGCGATATTCGTCATGTGCTCTCTTCTGCAATGCGGCTTTTGGCTGTTTTTGGGTGTATATTAGCAGTGTGCTTGTGTGCCTTTCCTGATAAGATTCTCAAAGTGTTTTTACCAGAGGATAGAAATTTTATAACACCTGAAACCTGGTCGCAGCTGCGAAGCTGTCTCGTATGGACATGGGTGACAGTGATTGGTGAGGCCTTTTTGTATTTGTCTGGTGGTATTCTTATGGTGCTAGGGCATACTCGCTTTACGCTTCTTATCACGACGATCTTTGTTTGGATGCTTGGTGTGTTTCCTGCCTACATGACTACCTCCGTATGGCCCCAGCCTGCGCATATTGTGTTAGGGATTGCCTGCACCTATTATTTGGCAACAGGATTGGGAATAACACTGCGCACCAAAAGGTGCCTTAGGCAGTATTTGTGAGATATGACGTGTGATGTAAAAACGAAAAGGGTGCTTGAAGCGCGCATAGCCTATGCGGTGCAGCGTGAGGTAGAAGACATTTTTCGTTTTCATGAAAAAAAGATTGTCGTTATTGCCGGGCCCACAGGCGTTGGCAAGACCGCCTGTTCTCTCAAGCTTGCACAAGCTATTAATGGCGAAATTGTCTCCATAGACTCACAACAAGTCTATCGAGGCATGGATATCGGCACGGCAAAAGCCTCGCTACAAGAGCGTACAGCTGTGCCACATCATCTTATTGATATCCGCAATGTGACGGACCCCTTTAATGTCGTCGATTTCTACCACGAAGCATTACATGCATGCAAAGATATTATTTTACGAGGAAAGGTGCCGATAGCGGTTGGTGGCACGGGTTTTTATCTCCATGCGCTGATTTATGGGCCTCCGGAAGGGCCGCCCTCTTGTCCAGAAATTCGAAAGACGCTTGAGGAAGATGCAGAAAAATTTGGTATTGAGCTCCTCTTTGGAAAGCTGCAAGAGTATGATCCTGAATATGCGGCGTCCATTACGAAAAGTGATGCACATAAGATTATACGAGCACTCGAGATTATAGAACTGTCCCGAAAAAAAGTAAGCGCTTTTACATGGAAAGAAAAAGTGGAAAACCCTGCTTTTGACTGGCGATGCTGGTTTTTGCATATGCCAAGAAAGCTTTTATATCAAAAGATTGAAGAGCGCTGTGATGCCATGTTAGCGCAAGGGTTTTTACAAGAAGTCATAGCGCTCGATAGGGCGGGTATTCGACAGAACAAAACTGCTGCACAAGCCATTGGATATAAGCAGAGTTTGGCATTTTTAGATACCGCTCAGTCTTCTCAGGATTATGAGCAATTTGTGGCGGCATTTAAAACGGCCTCGCGCCACCTTATCAAAAAACAACTTACCTGGTTTCAAAAAGAGCCTCTCTTTACATGGCTCGATGTCTCCACATATTCAGAAGAGCAAGTAGTAGATATTATAAAGACGGGGTACGAGCATGAATAATACGTTGTTTTTACAGGCTCTTCGAGGCGAAAATAGGAGCGGTAGGCCTCCAGTATGGCTGATGCGGCAAGCAGGCAGATACATGCCTGCGTATAGAGCGCTTCGAGAAAAGCACAGTTTTTTGGAGCTATGCCATGACCCAAGCCTTATTACTAAGGTGACGCTGCTTCCCATTCAGGAATTCGGCTTCGATGCGGCTATTATCTTTTCAGATATTTTGCTTATTGCAGAGGCGTTTGGGTTGTCTTTGCGCTTTGAGGAGGGTGTAGGCCCGATTATTGATCCGCCTGTGAGATCTCACGCAGATGTTGCAAAGCTTAAAGGCAGATCTCTCTTGCCGACGCTGTCTTGTGTCTTGGAGGGTATTCGTCTTTTTAAAAAAGAGTCCTCCGTGCCTCTTATTGGCTTTGCAGGAGCGCCCTTTACTATTGCAAGCTATCTTATTGAAGGCGGCTCTTTTTCTGGCCTCAAATATACTACCGAGTGGGTAGAGCGCGATCCTGCGAGTTTTCAAGCACTTGTGGACCTGATTGCGGACTATACTGCGGCGTATATAAATTTGCAGATAGAGGCAGGTATTGATGCTGTACAGCTTTTTGACTCCTGGGCACATCTCCTACAGCCAGATATTTTTTCTCGCTTTGGAGCTGGCTCAATCAAACGTGTACTCACACAGCTTAAAACATGCCCTGTGATTCTTTTTTGTCGAGGACCAGAGCCATATTATGAAATACTATCTGGATTACAGCCAGCTGGGTTAAGTATAGGCTGGGATACCTCTATGGTAGCTTTGAGAAAGAGTCTTGGACAGGGGATTGCTCTACAGGGTAATCTCGACCCGAATATTTTGCTTACTAACACTAGTACTGTGAAGCGGGAGACATTGAAGCTGCTCAAAAGCATGCAAGGCGATCCTAGGTTTATTTGTAATTTAGGCCACGGTATTTTGCCTGCAACGCCTGTAGAGAATGTGCATGCCTTCGTCGAGTGTGTTCATTCTTAATATTTAATAAAATTAATCATTGTTTTTTAAAAAATAACACGATATAATCATTCCATATGCAATTTTCTGTTAACAGAATTCGTACATTAAAATAAAAATAAAGGTTAATAATTATGGCAATCGATGTAAGTAATGGTTTATCGTATGAGGCAGCGCTTCAGGCGGCAATAGATGCAAGTCGTGTGACTGCTCGAGCAGAACAAGCAGAACAAGCACGAAGAAGAACAATAACAACTACTACTACTACTTCAGAGCCTCGGGCCGCACAAGGTGTGCGTCTAATACAGATAGACAGAGTGACAAATGGAGATTTTCTGGTGCTCAGGCCTTCTCGAACAGAGTGGAGTGCTGCACAGCGAGTACAGGATTGCATAGGACAGATTTTAAGAGATAAAGGCATTACTACGTGGAGAGCCACCCCTGCTGACAAGGTACACTTGACGCTGTTTGCAGGACTTGCAGATCGCGCTGCCAATGCGACACTTGGCTTATCACAAAATGAGCGTATCGCTCTTATGAATCGCATTGCTGGCAAATGCGCGCGTATTGCCCCATTTACTATCACCTTATCACTCGATGCGAATAATGTAGAATTTACCGGACGCTATGTCTTGTGGCATCTGAGGGATCCTGCAGCTGTTCAGAAAATGCAAGAGCTAAAAAATGCAGTACTGGAGGCAGTCCAGGATGCGGTGCATGCCGGGGAGATCACTGCAACTAAAGTGCATAGGACAGCATTAGAAAAGGCTCTCACTAACTATAGGCCTCATATAACACTTGGTGTTTTGGATGTCATTACGGACGATGGGCGACTTGGTAGCCGCACCGTGACACGCCATCCAGAAATACAACGCCTTCTGGATAATAAACTGGGTGCTAACGGTATTGCAAATACGTTCAATAAAGTGCGAAATACGCAGTTTCGTGATATCACCTGTTCGCTTTCTTCACAGCACATACATCTTCTTGGTGTCCAAGATACCACTGGAAATAACAATCCAAAGAAGGCATTTGCTACCCAAAAGAACCATCTTGATCTTGCAGAATGTGATCTGAATAGAGCTGTAAGAAGCACCTCCTCGTCATCATCAAGTTCTTCTTCCTCTTCAAGCTCTTCTTCAAGGGTCAGGAATGGTTCTGGGAATGATTATGAATTTGTCCACCAGTTGGTAGATCAAATACGACGGCGCTTTCCTGGGATTTTTGTCTATGATAGCTTTTACCTTACTGAAGACCATAATGGAAACCCAAATATTGGAGTGCAGTGTATGTTATTAACACATGCGCAGCGCCTTTTGCATGCTATAGATGGGAATCAGAAGTCGTGGGTATGGCGTGACAGGGATTGCTATGTGGTAAAGATTGGCCCTCAGCGATTCCAAGCGATTATGGGAGAAAATGACAGCTATGCAGCCTATATGAGTGCTGTGCAGCGGCTACGCACAGCTGGGAACGTTCCCTTCAAAGCTGGCTCGAGTTTGCAGCAAGCAAGTCATTAAAGCATTCGTCATGTGCAATTTTCCTTTCGGAAAATTGCACATGACGAAAAAATGTGAGTTACGTAATTAATTGATTTTAAACTCCTGAAATTGCTACCATAGAAGCATGGAAGACGAGTAGTCGCTTTTCCTATATGGAAAAGAGGAAAGTCTGGACTTCATAGAAGTGGATACCAGTGAAATACTGGGGGCCGTAAGGCTACGGAAAGTGTAACAGAAAACATTCCGGCGTTAGTTTTTCTAATGCAGAGGCTGAAACGCGTATGTATGGCATACGCTGCACTTGGGGGAACCCAAGGCATGACAAACCCTATCCGAAGCAAGACTTGGGAGGTACTGTTGTTACTTCGCGACAACCCTCTGTTTATGTCGCTTGAGGGCTTTGGTGACAAGGCCCCTAGACGAATGACTACTTCCTGAAAAGTGTTCGTGAGGGCATTTTTCGGCAGACAGAATCCGGCTTACAGTCTTCCATATTTTTCTATTTTATACACAATGCTTGGCGTGAAAAGGTTTCTTATAGTATCATCGTGTCATGAGTGAACAAAACACAACATCCCCATACATACAAGAACTCGTATCAAATAAAAAAGCTTTTTTTCAATATGAGATCATTGAGACATTTGAAGTAGGCATCGCTCTTGTGGGCACTGAGATCAAGTCACTCAGAAACCATGGAGGAAGCCTTGTAGAGGCATATATCACTGCTGACGCAGAGCTCTGGCTCATTGCTGCTTCTATTGCTCCGTATAAATTTGGCTCGTTCTATAATCACGAGGAAAAACGAAAACGAAAACTCTTGGCACACAAACGTGAGATTGCCTCCATACGAGAAGCTGTCCAGCAAAAAGGCCTCACCTGCGTTCCGCTCTCTATGTACCTCAAAAATGGCAAAGTAAAGGTAAAAATAGCGCTTGTGAAAGGGAAAAAACTGCATGATAAGCGTGCCACCATTGCAGAGCGTGAGGAGAAGCGCTACATCCAGCAGCAGATGAAATAAATTTCTGATTGCATTTTACCTCTTAAAACGAGACAATTATTGTTTTTGCAGGCCTGCGGCCTGCCCACCCAGGGCTCTGGTCTGGGCTATACATATTTCGGTCCTTCGGACCTTGGAAAAGGCCTTTTAAGACCGAAAGATGTATAGCCCAGTTCTCCTGCAACTAAAATAACAGGGGATTGCATCTGTTATATGGAAGGGTAGAGCCCCTGGAAACCGGGGTGGGGGAAGCCATGGATTGGTGGGAAATTAGGCCGTAGCCCTGATAAAGGCCCGTAGGGCCGAAATGTGTATAGCCCAGGGTGCAGGAGCCCCGAAGGGGCGACTAAACCCTGGGTGGCCAGGCCGAAGGCCTGGCCAAAAAACAAAATAATAGAGGCCTGTAAGGCCGACACATTAAATCGCACATGGCGTTATATTAGGAAAAACATCTTATGAAATTCATGGTTGCTCGGCAAGAGTTCACAGATCTTATAAGCTATGCACAGAGCATAGTTTCGCAAAAACCGCCTATCCCTATGTTAGCCAATGTGCTTTTGGAGGCAAAAGACAATACGTTGACAATGACGGCAACGGATTTAACAGTGGGAGTGCGTCGTCAATGTAACTGCAAAGTGACGCAGCCTGGAACAGTAGCACTGCCTCTGAGGGTCCTGAATCCTCTTATTCGTGAACTTACAGCCGATATGCTAGAGCTTACTGTGGATCAAAAGGCGTGTGCGGCAATTGTTGCGGGTACGTCCACATTTAAGGTGCACGGAATGTCAGCAGAAGGTTTTCCACAACTGCCTGACTTTACCTCTGCACTCAAAATTGAGCTCAAACAAAGTGAGCTGAAGGATCTTTTCTTTCGCACCTCCTTTGCAGTCTCGAAAGAAGAGAGCCGCTATGTATTTACGGGAGTATGCTTACAAGTACAGGGAGGGACACTTCTTCTCATTGGGACAGATGGCAAAAGACTTGCTCGTGCCTCACATCCCCTCACCATAGATCCTGAGGCTAAAGCTGAATGTATTATTCCTCTTAAGGCTGTCGAAGAGATAGTGAAGGGCATGAAAAATGATGACCAGCCGATAACGCTTTCACTCATGCCAGATAAAATTGCTGCTGAGGCAGCAAATACCCTGATTACCAGCAAGCTGCTTGTGGGAGACTATCCTGATGTGGATCGTGTGATTCCCAAAGAAATCGTGAGTTATGTGCCGCTACATCGTGAAGAGCTTGCTTCTCTTCTTCGTCAGGTATCGCTGTTTACTACTGACGCCAACCACTCGGCCCGTTTTACCTTTGCCGCAGGGGAGCTCCAACTCATGGCAAATAAGATGGAAGTGGGAGAAGGAAATGTAAGCATGCCGGTAAACTATGAAAATTCTCAGTTCGACATAGCCTTTAATCCTCATTTTTTCCTCGATATCTTGCGCCATTGTAAGAAAGAGGTGGTCCTATTTGGCTATAGTGACTCCTTTAATCCAGGCATTATCCTTGACGGTGAAGAAAAACTGCAGCCTGGTAGTGCCTATCCTCCACTTCTGTATGTGCTTATGTCCATGCGGCTCAGCGAGGCATCACATGAAGCTCGTTAGCTTATATGTGCGCAACTTTCGCCCCTTTTCAGAGCTCTCTTGTGAGTTTTCCCCTGGCATTAACCAGGTTATAGGCCAAAATGGCCAGGGAAAAACAAGCATTCTTGAAGCCATATCTTTGGCTATGACCACCACTTCTTTTCGAACAGCAAAGCTTTATGATATTATCAAACATCAAAGTGATGGATTTTTTATATGCGTAGTTTTTGAAAAAGAGGGGGTGAGAACAGAGCTTGAGATTTCTTATGATGGGCAGCGAAAGCGTCTTTTTTGCAACAAGCGTCCCATAGAGGTCAAAGCGCTTATAGGGCAGCTGGTGGGGGTAATCAGCTATCCTGAAATCCAGAACCTTATTAAGGGGCCGCCGGCACTGCGAAGGCACTATCTGGATGTGCAGATTGCTGAGGTAGATCCGATCTATATGCAGCACCTGAGTCGCTATAAAGCGGCGCTCAAACACCGAAACGTTCTCCTGCGGCAAAAAAACTTTGCAACGATTCATGTATGGGAGCATGAGCTCGCCCTCTCTGCAGCATATATTGCATGCACTCGAGAAAAGATTGTGGAGGCACTTTGCCCTCTTGTGGCGAAGAGCTATCATGCCATTTCTGGGAAGAGTATACCTCTCCAGCTTACCTACACGACTACAGCGCCAAAAGGTGAAAGTGAAGAGGGGGTCGCGCGTCATTATTATGAAGAATATGGTAGGCGTCGTCCTCTAGAGGCAATCAAGGGATCGACCTGTGTGGGGCCCCATCGCGATGACCTTTCCGTGATGAGAGTAAGTGAGGGGTGTAATGATGGCAAAAGTGAAGGCAAAAGTGATGGTAGACTTATGCGCTGTTTTGCGAGCGAAGGGGAGATGCGCCTTGCAGCTCTTGCATTGAAGTTTGCAGAATGGCAGTCTTTACACGAGCGGCTGAAAATGCCTCCTCTCATGCTTATAGATGACTTCGGGGCCTATCTGGATGCCGAGCGGCGAGCGCGTCTTTTTGCCATGGTGAGCGAGCTTGGCGGTCAGGTTTTTCTTTCTATGCACGAGCTCCAAGGTGATGCATGCGCTGGGAAGGTATTGCAGTTAGCATCATCTAGTAGTGCCCTCTAACGAGGGCACTACTAGATGATGCAAAAAATGAACCTAAATAATGCTTTCCAGGCTGTTTCAACCCTTCTTGAACTTTTTGTAACACTTTAGGATTTTTATATACCCACAATTCATGAGCAGGTATTTCGGCCATCGGTTCAAGGATAATTCTTAGGAAAACAACTATCAACACCTCTTTCCTGACTTCGGAACTTTTTCTGTTTAATTTGACAAATTAATTTTTTATTTGATAATATGACGATTATTAGGAGGATAAAAAAATTATGGTACAAAAAAATATACCTCAAGGAACAAAAACACACAACGAGTCATCGAGAGGGCAACTGCACAATATGCTTGAGAATGATCTTGAGGCAATAACGCAGCAGCTTACTGCATTCGCAATGGAGCAACAAAACAACGAACGTGGATCACAAGCACTGCTTCCTCAAAAAGCACAGAAAGAAAGATTTGAACAGCATATTCGTGAAGGATTGCAACATGTAGAACAGCGAATGCAACATGGTGCAACGGCTGTGCTTGCCGCACTCAAACAATATGCTATTATGCACCCTGAAATAAATATGGAAGCAATTCAAAATGATTTTTTTGAAATAAGTATGTTTTTCTCTCAGTTTAGTGGAAACAAAGAAGACTTCACTAACCGTATGCAACAAGAAATGACATTACAAGAGATATGCAACATGAGCGATGAGACTCTAGAAGCATTGTACCAGGCAGCGAAGTCTATTTATGAACAAAAACGATATGAAGATGCTGTGGATGCTTTTGTATTTTTAACAACCATTAATGAAACTCGATATCCCTTTTGGTTTGCTCTAGGCAACGCATTGTATTTCTGTAAGAATTTTGATGCTGCGTGCCGCGCTTACACAATGGCAGCCGAACTGAATCCTACAGATTCAACGTGCCTTATCTTTATGAGTAAATGCTATGAAGAGTTATGCGATTTCAATAATGCTGTCCGTGTCCTTGATCAGGCCCTTACTGTCATTGAAGATATTCATGGTGATAACAATTTGAAGGATGCAGTACGAGCCGAACGCATGCGATTGGCGCAGCACAAAACCAAAGAATATATCAAAAAATAAAATTATTTTTAGGAGAAATAGTATGAGTAATAATCCACATGAACTATCAAGAGTATCAGGGTCAAGCGTCGAGCTGCCCGCAGTAACCCCACAAAATCCACTGCCAAACCCAGCCACAGCTTCCTTGCCTGAAAGGTCACAAACCCAACAACCTGCTCATGTTCCTCCTGGCTGGCTAACAAGGATTTTTGCAGGTGCCGCGAGCGTTATTGTAGGAATAGTATCTACAAGTGTGGGAAGTGTCTTGAGTTTTTTTGGAGGAGGTGAATGGACCATGCGTGCCTCTGCCAGGTGGTTTGGTACCGATGCTTTATGGAGGATAGCAAATAATACTGTTCTTTCTGATCCGGTACTTCAACGAGTACGCGATGCAATCGATAAGAGGGTTAATAATCCGAGCCAGCGTGTAACACTTAATCTTACCAATCTTACTCCACCTCTCACAGAACATGAAAGGCAGGTTATATTATCGTCTGAGGCGCGGGAAAGGTTTAATGAAATCATTCTTGATTGCGCTAATGCTCGAGAACCATTCGATCTAGGCAGGGTTCCTCGTGGTACACGCGTGCGACTTGATGGTTTTCCGGAAAATCTTTTAAGTGAGCATGCGCGTGGGGTGATGCGCTTTGTGAGTGAGCGTGAGAGGCTGGGAAGCCAGGGTGTAACTTTAGGCACACCTGAGGGGTTCTTACCTGTAGCAAATCAATTTGAGTTCGACATGATAATACAACGATGTCGTCCTCCTGGACCACGTTTAGACGCATTACATCTTGATTGTAACAACTTGACCACGAATAATATAAACCTTCGGGGTCTTGCTGGCAATACAGCCGTTACGCTTCATGGCTTTCCCAGTGACCCAGCACAACAACATACAATATTATCTCACTTAAGGTCAGCTCTACCTTCCGGTTTTATGGTAGGTATGGAAAATAATCAGCTCGTTATCAAAAAGAGAACTCAAGCTTCTCATACTCAAGATCCCTACATGGTGTTCGTTACGCGGACAGAGCATGCAAGAAATCAAATGCAATCCGGGCAAGCTGCAACGATAGATCATTTAGATCTAAGTGTCGCATTGCCACCAACACCTCAGGATTTTAGAGATATGAACATGGCGTTAGGACCTGATGTAGAGTCTGCTTATGAGCATGGTAGCTGTATGATTCGTACATTATGTTTTAATTGCCCAACACACTCACCTATACCTCTAGATGCAATAAATGCCCTACCAGCTACTATAGAACGCATTGAGATTGTGAATGCTGACCTTACGTTATTACCTAATTCTAACTATCAAATGTCTGTAGTAGATAACAGACTTATTTTAACACGTCGCTAAATGTAGTCGGGACATTATCACCCCATCCCCAACCGTAGCGCTCTGCGGCATGAGGGTGTGCGCTCTGCATCCAGATGACAAGGACTCATAAAAGGCACCCAAGATAGCGTCTAAGACGTGATTTGCTGAAGCTCCCGCTGCGGTAGCAGCGGTCAGTGGTTAGCCCCGCGTGAAATGAGGGCGAGCGAAAGCGAGCCCGAATGGAACGTGGGGACACGTCCCCAGCGCGGAGCGCTGGGGACTTGAGAAAAAATAGAGCTGCGGTAGCAGCGACACCCATTATATTTGACCTAATCAATGCACATATTGTTGCTGCAGATCATTTCTGTGTCGCTGCTACCGCAGCTCTGTTTTTTTACCCGTTTCCCTAACCCCACGTTCCGCTCGGCCCGCGCGCTAGCGCCGCGGCCTTCACTGCACGCGGGGCTAGAGCTGCATTTCGCCACTACCGTGGCTCGGTTCTGATTGGTTACAAGTTTCTTTAAGTTGACACCACTCCAGCCTTAGGCTGACGCGTATGCCACTACCGTGGCGCTATCTCGTTTTACACCCTGAACCCCACGCTACCGCCGGCCGTAGCGCTGTGCGCACGGCCGTGCTCCAGGCGGGGCTAATGCCCGGCGCCGCTGCCGCAATGCTCTAGTTTCTATCTATTTAATTTGACAAAATAATTTTTTATTTGATAATATAACGATTATTAGGAGGATATAAAATTATGGTCCAGCAAGCATGGTCAAAGGCAGAGCAGCAAATAACGCTACCGCCTGAATTACAAAAAAACGTAGATGCCCTGGTGGCATGGGCAATAGGGATCGCAAAAGAAGCTTACATTGAGGATCCGTTAAAGCCATTTTCGGTGGAAGAGACACGAATCAAAAGAGAAGCGCAAGAAAAAATTCATGCAATCTATAAAGAATATCAGCGTGCCCACACGTTACTCAAAGAGCGTTTTGAATGGGAAGAAAAGCATAGCAAAAAAACCGGTGAGTTTGAAGGCGCAACTTCTTCTATTCTGGAAAATGCCCTCAAAACAGCCCGAAAGGAATATAAAACTGGGCAGTTCGAACCTTCTTTGATTACTGCATTGCAGGATCAGCTATCCATTCCAGATGCCTATATGCATCGTGCCTACCGCTTTGCCTGCAGCCTATTTCAGGAAAAAAAATATGAAGATGCTGAATGTGTGTATGCATTTTTGCGTCAGCTGCAACCTGCTGTTTTCGAATATTGGATGGGGGAAGCAAGCGCTCAGCATATGGTAGGCGAGTTTAAAGAAGCTTTGGATACCTATTCAATAAGTTTGATCCTTGATCCCGATAGTCCTGTTGTATGGTTTCAAATGGCAGACTGCTGCCTAAAAACGGGTGAAAAAGAAAGCGCAGCAAAATGTCTGGAATACTGCATGGAGCATGCAGTGCATAATAAGGAGCATGAGGCATTGTATAATGCAGCTAAGCAAATAAAAAATTCAATAAAATAATTTATTATTTATCATAAGGAGATTTTTATTATGTCAACTACACCACCACCGGGGGAAATACAAACTCCCTCTTATGATGCAGTAGCAATGGGGGAAGGAACTACGGTACTGTCTTCATCTCAAACATCAGCATTAGTAGCCCCTACTGCTCTGTCAGCTAATAGTGGTAGTGCTCAGCTTACAAGGCGATCACTACCAGGTCCAGCGAGACTTGCCCAGTTAAATCAAGCATTAACAAACGCACAACCAAAGTGGTACCAGTGGGTCGGTGCCATTTTAACAGGTGTTATACTTATGGCGACAGCTGTAGCATCTCTCATAGTTACCCTACCATTTGCTACAATTACTCTGGGCGGCTCATTACTTCTTACCGCTGCGATAGGAAGCGCAGCGATTTCATGGCCTCACAGCATATTGTGGTCAGATTATGAAGCGTTATTGAAGCAATATACGTCGCCGCAAGATATTGCTTGGATCAGATCACAGATACAAAATACCGCTGATCCAGGAGAGAAAGAGCGATTACGAGAGTTTTTAGCAGAGCTAGAGAAGATCGAACCTTCTCCTCCGAGGGTACAAGATACTATGAGTACGCTCAGGCAACAGGTAGCTAATATGTCTTCTAATACTCCACCATCGCAAGAGCAGATAGCCCAAATGCAAGCCACGTTACGTCAATTAGAACAAAGAGTAGGGCAGGGATTACAACGCGCAACTGCAACTGTGCCTGCACAACTGGCTATTGCTTCCTAATACATCCTGACATATTTTTTTATAGTACAATGCAGCGTCAGCTGCATTGTACTATATCTCCCACCCTCACCCGTAGTGCTGCTGCGGCATCTTTGGGGAGGGTGAGGGTATGGCGCTCTGCATCCAGACGGCAAGGGCTCATACAGGCACGAAAGTCTGCTAGACGGCCGTTCGAGAGCAGACACCGCGGCACATCTCCTTGCATCCCCCCTTGTATTACCTCTTCCAGCCCATCTACCCTATACTCTGCGCTCGCTTTGATCGTATGAATGTCCTCCTTCTTGCACTTAAGCCGTGGCCCGCCATCAAAAATGTCCACCTCGTCTGTCACCACAAAGCCCTCGTGCTGCAGAAGGGCAAGCGCTGCCTTGGTGTCCGTATGCGTCTGCCCAATCACGCTCTGGACAGATTCTGGCAGCAATTTCACATAAATAGGATGCTTCGGCAAAAAGGCCGAAATAAAATCACTTGTATAGTTTAAAATTTTGTATATCTCGCTAATGGGCACATCAAAAAAGTGGCGTCCTATGCCATTCCAAAAAGCGCTCTCCCCACCCTCAAGGACACCCAAAAGATCAGCGCTGACGCTACTCGTAAATCGATGCCCATGTGCTGCCATAAAGTGCAGCCTCCCCAGTGAAAGAAGTTTCCCTAATCCGTGTTTTCTATATTCTGGATGTAAAAAAAGCGAACAGAGCTCTGAGGGGCCATGATTGTAGGAGACAGGGGTTAAAAGAGGAATTTCTGAAACAATGTGCGCGATGGGCGCGGTCGTAAAAAGCGACTCTCGTCGAAAAAAGTAGAGCGGGCTCTCATCACCCGTAGTTGCAGCTATTGCTGATACACCTACAATTCCTGTCTTCTCACTTTCTGGGTCACTATCTTCTAGAGCAAACATATAAAGCTGCCTGCCCGGTGTGACAACATCTGCCATGAAAGATTCTACAGCATGCTGGATCTTTTGCTCGACGAGGGAGCGCTCATGGGGCAGTGTGGGCAGTGTAGAGATCTCTGCAAGGGCAGTCAACGCTGCAATATCGCGCTTTTCAATTGGCCTGAGATACATCATAACGACAAATACTCTTGAATGGTTTGCTCAATAATTGCTGACACATGCAGCACATGATCTTCAGTCATAATCCCAGCTGGTGGCAAAAATCGCACCCTGGTAGGCTCAGAGCCAGCTACAAAGGCAATAACGCCATTATGAAAGAGCTTTCGCAAGAATATACCGGTTTTCTCAGGTGAGCCATCAGCAAAGGTAAAGGCCACCATCGCCCCAATACCAAAGGGGCCTCGTATCATTTCAGGATAGCGCTCATGCAGTGATGTCAGCTCCTCTATAAAGGCGTTATGGAGCTTATGCACTCTCCCCAATGCACCAAAATATTCGCCGTTTTGCAATTCTTTAAGCGTAAAAATGGCCGCACGAAGTGCTGTGGTTGCCGCCGTAAAGGTCTGACTGATAAGGAGCGGCTTTGGCGTCCACTCTTTTCTCCAAAGCGTAACACCTACATGCAGTGCCTTGGCAACCGTCACCACGTCGACAAGGTCTTGTAGGTCATAATACTGGAAGGCAAAGAGCTCATAGGTGCGGGCAAACGTCTGGACTTCATCCACAAAAATGGCAATGCCATGTGCTTTGCAGATAGTAATAATTTCTTTAAAAAATTCTTTTGTGCCGGGATATACACCGCCATCGCCTTGGACGAGTTCCATACAGATGGCAGCATGCTGGTTTGGGTAGCGTCTCAGGTGCTCGTAGAGTGCTTGAGTCGTTGCCTTAAGGGATGTTTCAGGGTGCTCGTAGTCATAAAAGGGGATGTAGTCGACAGTGAGGGTAGTGGGCAGTCCTCCCCGAAATTCTGGCCTGTCGGTAATATGTGAGAGGGCAAGCGTGCGGCCCATAAAGCAGCCCTCAAAGGCAATCAGGCGCGTTTTTGGATGTTGTTTTTGAAAGATGATTTTTAGGGCATTTTCGCATGCCATGGCACCAGAGGTGGTGATAAAGCCACAATCTAGTTTCGATGCCTCTGTGATAAGCTCGAGGAGGGTAAGGGAGTCGGTATTTTGCTCGAGGTTGCCCTGCATAATCACATCTTGGATCGCAGCATCGAGGGAGCAGGCAATGAGATCGAGGTAGCTGTGGCCAAAGTAGTGCACACCAATGCCAGAGATCATGTCATACTTGATGCTACCGTCAGCAAGCGCAACCAGGGGCCCGTTCCCTATCCCACTACCAATGTAGGAGTGAAAGAGGGGAGCGCCTCTGAGCGCTTCTAGGCGATTGATGTGAGATTCATAGCTGATGGCACGCTGTGGATCGGGAGGGCGATGGTGGGTGATGGTTTTGATTTGCTCTCTCAGGGCATTCAAGATGCTCTTTTTGCCAGCAATAATATCAGGATGATCTATATTCATAACGGTATTGCCTTATGTTGGGGTAATGTATATTCGCCATTGGCAACTTTCATGAGGAGCAGCGCTGTGAGTTTTGCCCGCTCTACGATACTGTCAATAACAATATGCTCTTCATGGGTATGCAGCCCACTGCCAATGGGTCCTAAAGTGTCGATGGTGGGTAGGCCATAGCTTGCTAAGATGTTGCCGTCAGAGACGCCTGCAGTGCGGCGCACTTTATAGGGATATCCCAAATCATGACTGCTCTGTTCAAGCCAGGAGAAGAGTGTTTTTGTCTGTGGGTCCAGAGGCTTGGGAGGCCTGAGTGTTGCAGGGACGAGTGTGATGGTGATCCCTTCTCGGGCATGGATGCGGATAAGAAATTCGACAGCTTGTTGCATTTGCAGCATGGCGCGCACGGTTTCAGTGCGTACATTGACTTTAGCAACCGCAATATCAGGGACTATAGTTGCAGCCCGGCCAGAAGAGAGCTGTCCCACGTTGATGATAACATCTGAGGCATTTAAGGCTTCTAGGGCAGCGATGAGGGGGGCAATGGCATAGAGTGCAGATTTGCCTTCATGATAATTTCTACCCACATGAGCTGCCTTGCCTTTGACAACGATGTTCACATTCCACGATCCGCCTCTCTCCGAGACAAAGGCGCCATCAGCAAAAGAGGGCTCAAAGAGCAGCCCAAAGTGGTTTCGTTTGGCAATGCGCTCAAAAATAGCACGGCTTCCAGGAGAGCCTAATTCTTCATCAGGATTAATGAGTATTTCCCAGCTGAGGGCATTTGCAAAAGGCGATTTTTCAAATGCGAGGAGTGCTATAAACAGAACGACAAGACCGCCTTTCATGTCCGCAACACCTGGGCCTTGTAGTGTGTCGTTTCCTTGTCGAGAGGTTGTCTGAAAAGGAGAGTGTTTCCCAAATACCGTGTCCATATGACCGCCAAGAAAGACACGTGTTCCGTTTGAGCGAATTTTGGCGACATGCAGCGCCTTACCAAGAGCTATCTTACAAGGCTCTCCCTCAGTATCGATATCTTTAAAGGAAGGGAGGGTAAGCTCCTGTATTTCACCACCGAGGTGTATGAAGTTTTCCTTCAGGAGCAGCATCTGCTTGTCAAGCCCCTCAAGATTGAGAGAGCCTGAATTCGTATTTGCCCACGTATTGAGCAGGGCAAGCATACGCTCCTTTTGATGATCAATCCAGTCTAAAAATGGGCGATAGTAGTTCATCGTTCATGTCATGTGCGAATTTTCCTACGGAAAATTGCACATGAAAATTAAATTTTTTTAAACCCAAGTGTTTTGCTCGAGTAATGTATGCTATTATGATCTTAAGGGTACATGAGAATGATGTTACAATCAATCAATTTTTGTCATGTGCAATTTTCCGTAGGAAAATTCGCACATGACATAATCCCATTGACACATAATCGCAATCGTTATATGGTGCGCGTAAAAGGAGAACTATACAATGGCAAAGCAAGTTATCATAGTAACAGGCTGTAGCGGCCGTGTGGGCATGGCAAGCATAGCAAAGTTGAATGACCCTCAATATGTGATTTATGGTTTTGATATTATCGAGTCCAAAATAACACAGTCGAACTTTACATTTATGCATGTCGATCTGACTTCGGATGAAAGCGTTCAAGAGGCTATGGAGTCGGTTCGTAAAAAGCAAGGCGACAATATTGCATCTATTATCCACTTGGCAGCATATTATAGCTTTTCAGGTGGCAGCTGGGACATGTATGACAAGTTGACTATTCAGGGCACTCGTCGCATGCTTGACGCTGCACAGCGCTTTAAAACGGAGCAGTTTGTTTTTTCGAGCACGATGCTTGTACACGCACCATGCAAGATTGGTGCGAAAATTACTGAAGAGTCGCCTCTCATTATGAACTGGAACTATCCTCGCTCAAAAGTACTCACCGAAGAGCTTATCCACAGTGATCATGGCAATATTCCATACGTTGTGCTGCGTATTGCAGGCTGCTATGATGATGACTGCCACTCCATTCCTATCGCCAATGAGATCCAGAGGATTTACGAACACCAGTTAGAAGCTCGGCTATTTCCTGGAAATATTCAGGCCGGAGCGCCATTTTTGCATCTTGAAGACCTTGCAAACTGCATTTCGCTCTGTATCCAAAAGCGAAAAGGGCTTCCAAAGGAGACAACCCTCCTTATTGGTGAGGAAACACGATTAAGCTACGATGAGCTCCAGAGAGAGATCTCGACGTGCATTGATGGCAAGCCAATAGTGACGCATCGTATTCCTAAAACCATTGCTAAATGTGGCGCATGGCTGCAAAATCGCCTTCCAGGGTTTAAGAAAGGCTTTATTCAACCATGGATGATAGATATTGCTGATGCTAATTATGATCTTGATATCACCAAAGCAAAAACACTCTTGCAGTGGGAGCCAAAACATGCTATCGGTAAGACGATTCCCATTATGATTAAAAAGCTGCTGGCAGACCCTAAAAAATGGTATCACGATAACGGATTAACAGGTCCCTCTTCCTAAACAGTATGTGGCTTAAGTATTCTTTATTTAGTATAGGTTTGTGGCTCCTTGCATCGCTTGCGACATTTACAGAGCCACAGGTTGTCATGCGGGCAAGTGATATTGTCACGGCTGTGGTAATTATGCTCCTTGCTGCTTGTGGGGCTGCATGGACACGATGGGTGCTTTGTCTTGTAGGCGTGTATCTCTTTCTCGCCCCTCTTATTTTTTGGGCCAAATCCAGCACCACGTATGTTAATGACACCCTTATCGGCATAGCCTTGATCACTTTTTCCCAGATATTGCCTGGGCTGTTTGCAAAACCTGAGCCATCCTTTGCACCACGAGGATGGTCGTATAATCCCTCATCCTATTCACAGAGGCTCCCTGTTGCCTTCTTGGCCTTCTTCTGCTGTTTATTTGCAAGATACATGGGTGCATACGAGCTTGGGTATATTCATACAATATGGGATCCGCTCTTTCCAAATGGCACGCTCACTGTGATTACCTCTGACATTTCTAAAGCCATTCCTGTTGCTGATGCAGGTCTTGGAGCTGCTGCGTATGCAATCGAGATGCTTATGGCAGTAAGTGGTTCGCAAAATCGCTGGTATCAAGAGCCATGGCTTGTTGCGCTTTTTGGGTTTTTGGTAGTGCCCGTGGGGCTTGTAAGCATCGTGCTCATCATGCTGCAGCCTATTGCTGTGGGTGCATGGTGCTTTTGGTGCCTCTGTACGGCGCTTTGCATGCTCATCATGATAGCACTGACGGTTGATGAAGTCGCAGCAAGCTGGAAGTTTTTACGACAAGAGTGTAGTAGCGGCGCACCATTTTGGAAGACGTTTATTCATGGTAAAAAAGATATCAGAGAAGTTGTAGCTTTTAAATCAGATGCTACATGGGGGATACTACGAGGGGTGAGCATGCCATGGACACTGGTTGTGGCTCTCCTCTTAGGACTATGCCTTTTGTTTATACCGTCATCGCTGAGCTTGAGTCATTGGATTATTGATGTGGATACGATCGTAGGTGCTTTAATCACCACGGTGTCTGTGATCGCCTCTGCTGAAATTATTCGTAAGGTACGCTACTTTAATGTGGTTTTTGCTTGCCTCTTAGTGCTTTGTCTTGCTATAGGTGGAGCATCTATAGGGCTTTTTATTACCCATAGTATTGTGGCTTGCCTTATAATTGTGTTTTCGCTGCCCCAGGGAGTACTCTTGGAGTAACATCATGTGCGAATTTTTCTTTCGAAAAATTGCACATGATGAAAAAAATGTGTTATTAAATGAACGGCTGCAAAATTCAGACGGGTGTCAAAATTTAATGATTTTGGCACCAGCCTGAAAAGTGGAATTGTTAACCCCCAGGCAAAGCCCTGGGACTCAAATCATGTGCAATTTTTCAGTCAGGAAAATTTGCACATGGCATCAAAAAAAAGGATAGTAGTAATGAAGAAAGATTTACATGAGCGTATAAAAAAGATGCTTACACGAGAATATGAGGGGTATGTATTGGTTACCTGTCGACCTGCAACAAATGATGGCAATATGCAGGTAGATATGTCATACGAAGGGGATCCTGTTTTGGCAGCATACCTTATGGATGGCGCTCAAAGGTACCTGGAAGAAGAACAGGAAGAAAATAAACAGGAAGTGTGCGAAGAGCCTGAGCTACCATCGCTTGGATTTTATTCGTAAACTTGTCATGAAAATAGATATATTATGTGCAATTTATTGCACATAATATATCTATTCCCATGTTGTCAACACTTCGTACCCCTCATTAGTCATAAGAATCGTATGTTCCCATTGAGCTGAGGGCTTACCATCTTTAGTGCGGGCGGTCCATTGGTCTATAGGGTCAATGACTGCTTCTCTCACGCCTGCGTTAATCATGGGTTCAATAGTAAATGTCATACCCGCTACCATGGGGATATCAAGTGTGTTGCGATAGTGTGGGATTTGAGGCTCTTCATGGAATTCTTTCCCCACACCATGAGCAACAAATTGATTCACAACACTACAGCCCTGTGCTGTAGCGTATGCTTCGATCGTGTTTCCAATAATAGAGAAAGGCAAACCAGGTTTTAAAGCAGCAATTGCACGCTTAAGGCAGTCATAGGAAACTTTTGATACATGTGCCTTTTCAGGGGAGACATTCCCTATGAATACCATACGACTACAATCTCCATAGTAGCCATTAAGAATAGGGGAGACATCGATATTAAGAATATCGCCCTCTTGTAAGGGCCTATCATCAGGAATGCCGTGACAGATCACCTCATTTAAGGACGTACAAATGCTCTTTGGATAAGGCGGATACCCAAAATGCAGCGGTCCAGGAATGGCATGTGCTTTTACATGCAGCCCATGGGCATAGTCATTGAGCTCACTCGTTGTGACTCCTGCTTTGGCCTTTTCACATGTCGCATTCAGAATATCTGCAGCAAGTGCACATGCTGCGCGAATACCTCGAATTTCTTCGGGTGTTTTTAACAATATATGATAGCGATCAAAATAAAACTTTGCAATATCTGCTCTGTTTTGGGGCTCTGGTTGTGGATAGTGGCACTTTTTCCATTTTTTGCCACTGCCACACCAGCAGGGATCATTTCTGCCATGTTCATCTTTTAGTATCATTTTTTACACGCAGCCTTTAACTCTTCTAATACCTCATTGGCTGGTTTTGTTGCATCAATTTCAATGAGTATGTTTTGATTTTTGTAAAAAGTTTCTACGGGTTTTGTCTGCTCGTAGTAGACGCGAAGGCGCTCTGTAATCACGGCCTCTGTATCGTCAGAGCGCTGATAGAGCGTACTGCCGCAGTTATCACATATGCCAGGCACTTTAGGAGGCGTCGTGTCTTTATGATAGACTCGATTACATTGCTTGCACACAAGCCTGCCAGAGAGCCTTCGGATCACCTCACTGTCTGGTACTTTGAGGTTGAAGACGATAAAGTGCACTTTGCCACGCAGGCTATCTTCAAGTTCATGGGCTTGTGCTGTGGTGCGAGGAAACCCATCGAGAAGGTATCCCTTGGCGCAATCAGGCTTTTGAGTTCTGTCAAAGAGGAGGTCAAGTACTAATTCATCGGGAACTAAGGCGCCTTTATCTAAATAACTTTTTGCTTCTTTACCAAGAGGGGTTTCGTTTTTAATATTTTCACGAAAAAGATCTCCGGTACTGATTTGGGGTATTCCAAAAGCTTTGCTGAGCTCAACTGCTTGTGTGCCTTTCCCCGATCCTGGGGGCCCAAGCAAAATAATCACGGTGGGCTCTGAATTTGCAGCAAAAAGCTGCATAGGTTGCATAGCTGCCATACAAATTCCTATAAAGAGAATAGTAAATAATTTTTTCATAAACAGGGAGTGCACGTACGAATTTCGTGTAACGTGCTAAAAAAAGTATATCACATTCGTATGAATTTTTCTACCGAAATTTTGAAGTTTTGTGATATACTCAGGCCATGAGGTATTTGTTATGAAGGTATTAGCGAAGCGTATTTTGCTCTTTCTTGCAGTCAACATGCTGGTTCTGTTGACTATTTCGGTAATTTTAAGTGTTTTAAATGTGCGTCCCTATCTTCGCCCGTATGGGCTGGACTATACATCGCTTATGACATTTTGTGTTATTTGGGGTATGGTTGGTGCTTTTATCTCTCTAGCTCTTTCGCGTATCATGGCAAAATGGCTTATGGGCGTGCATGTGATTGATCCTGACAGAGCTGCAGGGCCTGAGCGACAACTTGTGCATATGGTGCATACGCTTGCCAAGCGAGCTGGGCTTGAAGTAATGCCTGAAGTGGGAATTTATGATTCGCCCGAAGTAAACGCCTTTGCTACTGGTCCCACACAATCTCGCTCCCTCGTGGCGGTCTCTTCAGGGCTACTGCGCCGTATGGGGCCAGCAGAACTCGAAGGGGTACTTGGCCATGAAGTGAGCCATATTATGAATGGGGATATGGTGACGATGACACTTGTGCAGGGTGTTGTCAACGCATTTGTGATGTTTTTTGCACGGGTACTGGCCTATGTCTGCAGCCGATTTGGCAAGCGTGAGGACGAAGGAGTATCGCCATTTCTCTATTCTGCTCTAGTCTTTGTCTTTGAAATAGTGTTTATGATCTTAGGGAGCATTATTATTGCAACGTATGCTCGTTTTCGTGAATTTCGTGCCGACGCTGGGGGAGCAGAGCTTGCAGGAAGAGACAGGATGATTATGGCTCTCAAAGCCTTGCAGAGGACAGTGGAGGTCCATGATCCCCATGCAGAGCAGCCTGCCTTCCAAACGTTTAAAATATCGAGTGGGCAGCGTCTACTCCATCTTTTTGCTTCACATCCACCCTTAGAAGAGCGCATTGCTAGGCTCGAGAACGGGTGAGATTCAGGGCGATGCCCTAAGGCGATGCCCGTATGTACAGGGAGAGCTGCAGGAGCGGGTGTGGTGCTTGAGGTGTTGGTGGGGAGGGTCTTGGTTGTTTTTTTTCACAGGGAGAGCCACAAGAGAGAGCTTACAGAGAGAGCTTGTCAGAGGCGTGTGGGGTGCTTGAGGTGTTGGTGGATAGAGTCTCGGGCAAAGAGAGTAGGATGCTATTTTA
>JABDDE010000006.1:37087-60633 GCA_013287775.1 Chlamydiota bacterium | reverse complement strand
GTACAATATGGATATAGGGGAATTCTCCCCAATTAATTGGAGGATTTTTATGGATGAAATAAAAATGACCAATGTTCTTATAGCCACAAGTCAGTTTCTGGTAACTTGTGCTTTTCCTGTAAAAATTAAAACCGAGCAAGCGGTAAGCAAGCACAAAACAATAGTTAAGGAATCTATAGATGCAGTGATTGAAATTACATCAATTGCGCATGCATTTCCTCGCGGTAGCTCCCTTGCAAAGCAGCTCTTTGCCCTTTTAACACAGTCTAGCCCCATGGAGCACACCAAGAGAAAGCAAGCAGCCCATATGCACTTTTTAGAGGCATGTGGAGTTCGCGTACGAAATGAAATAGATGAGAGCTTGCAGGTGCATGCACTCGATGCATGGCAAGACAATGTCGAGTCCATTATTATCAATCTTCTTGATAAGGATGGAGCCGTCTTGCAATCGAAAAAGCAAGATGTTGCCGGTGTCATTCATATACTCAATCACCTCGACCACACCGTTTCTTTCTGGCCACAGCCTAAAACAGCAGCCCAATCTCTCATCACAGAGAGAGAGCTGCCTCACCCAGTCAGCACAAAATCTCGCCGAAAAGAGCGCGGTATCAAGAGTGAAAAAGAAGAAAACGAAGGGGGTATCAGAAGGCACTTCAATTATAATGTCCGAAAGGTAGCGTGATGTGTTCTACTATCCCTCGTAAACTCGGGATAGTAGAATAAAAGATCGTTTTCACCAATATTTACGTCATGGGCGACTTTTCCGACAGGAAAAGTCGCCCATGACGTGAATTTTACGTTTACGGCAGTATACACATATTAAGCTGCCCACCATAGGTGTAGCGGACTGTCGATTTTTGTGCTTTCTGCCATTCGGTCATACCAAACGAGTTATGTACCAGGCAGGTACGCTCACGCAAGAAATCGAGAGGGCTTTGAATAAGAGGTGTAATCGGAGCAGCATCCCCCGCGCTCCTATCTCTTCTCGTTGGCTGCTTGGCAACAGAGCCGCCAAAAATGAAAACGCCAATATTTGCAATCATGGTACCCATCCCATCGTAGACAAGCGTAACAACCGCTTTTATAGGCTCTGGAATACAGGCCTTTACAACGGTAATGATTTGCTGAGCTACACTCACAACCATCTGTACAAGAACATGGAGTGGAGTGCCTATCAACGGGATGTCCTTTAGAGCCGGAAACATCCTCCAAATAAATGTGCCTGCAGGCATAGATGTGTCAATATCAATGCCAGCCTGGCGCAGTACATTGGCACCATTGATAGCACAATTACGACTTGCAAAGTTGAAACTGGTCACTTCCGCATTGCATTGATTCACAAACTGCAATGCACGCTGCGCTGCTTCTTCAGTGACAGGAATACTCGTCACATGTTTTTCTACAAAACGTTTTGCATCTTCACAGTCGGGAGTTGTAAAACGACCTCGCAATGTTCCCAAAAGGTGAAATGGAACCCACTCGCGCAAAAAAGTACTATCAAGAGGATCCATCTGAAAACCAAACGAATACACCTTTGCAGTGCTTTCCACTCCTGTTAGCGGTGTAATAATGCGAACTGAAACATGACGCGGTGCATTACGCAGCATATTTTTTGTAAGCCACATTTCAGGGACATGCATCTCACACCAGGTATCTGCCTGGTTGGTCAGCACTTGGACAATATATCGCTTTTCAGGATCCGGACTGCCTTCACAATACGTGCGCGCATGAGTAAGCAGCCGCTCATATTCTCGGGCAGTAAGCTCTGCAACAGGATAAATTTCGCGAAATGTCACACGATCACGACGCACAAAACCATGAGGAGATACATAATTCCACCCCTCATCTTCATTGCCAATGGTAACAAATTTATCACGTTTTTTATCAAATCGCATAAGAGCTTGAAAACGGGCAGCCCCCATCCAATTGCCCTCTACCATCACTTCTGCCTCACGAGTCTCTCGGTTATAGCGAATATCATTAGTATCAGGCCCACGCTCTGTGCTATTTCGAAAAGCCGAAATTCTATAAATAATACGACTCTCCTTAAGAGAGTCTACGAATTCGGTATTAGAAAATGCAACTCTTGGATCAAAATGCAGCTCACGCACGAGCATGGCCAGTTTTACTTGATGCTGCAGCCGCTGGGGCTCTGCTCTGGCATCATCTTCAAAGTGGTATATTCGAGCAGTGATGGCAGCAGAAGCGCGACAGTTTACGCCTACGCTCATACGATCGATGATAGCGCTTGACTCTCTTTGAAAATACCTAGCTAGGTCACTAATACGCTGCTCAACTTCTGCCGCGGGTTTACTCTCGTAAACGGCATCTTGCACTAGCTGACGTAGCAGCTGTGCGCCATTTCTTATCTCACGAATGGCCCTCTCAAGTGCCTCCTGCTGCTCTTCTGAGAGTGCTGGCTGTATAGAAAAACCAGGCAGAAAGCCTCGTACTCTGCTTTCTACCCATGTAGAATTAACTTGCATATATACCCCTTCAATAGATATTTCTCCACGAATAGTGTCACATAAGTGTTAATTTTTGATAAAGAGGTATTTATCTTGCTGATCGAGCGATATGCTGTCAGCAAGGGTGAAACGGCCTGAACGCACACGGGTCAGCTCCGAGACAAAAGCATAAGAGCCAAGCATGAGGCCGATATCAGACCCAAGCGAGCGCACGTACGTTCCTTTGGAACAGGTAATATGAAGATACAAATTGGGATATTCATAACGCTGCACAGTAACTTGACATGTCACAAGGGAGGGCCGACGCTCTACCTCTTTCCCTTTTCGAGCAAGCTCATAGAGTCGTTTTCCCTGCACTTTTTTTGCTGAAAACATAGGTGGTATTTGCTCAAAAGTGCCCTGAAAATGCGCAACTGCAGTATCGATCTCTTCACGCGTTGGTCGCACATCAGAAAACGCCACACGAGTACCTGTACAGTCATAAGTATCGGTTGCAGAGCCAAGCTGTAGCGTTGCAAGATACTCTTTATCGTCAGTGAGAAATGTCGATGCGAGCCTCGTGTATTTCCTTCCAACAAGCATCACAAGCACCCCTGTTGCAAACGGGTCGAGGGTGCCTCCATGACCAATTTTTTGCACGTGCAAAATCTTTCTCAGCCTATATACCACTGCAAAAGAAGTCAAACCTACTGGTTTGTTAATAATTAGAATTCCTTCGTTCATGATTTTTGTAGCGCTAATTGCCCACATGCTGCGGCAATATCATCGCCCTTGGTATAACGACAAGTACTAATAATATTTCCTGCATCCAGGATTTTGCGAAACCCTCGTATAGCTTCGTGAGAAGGTTTCTCAAGCTTTAACCCTGCTACTGGATTATAGGGAATTAAATTCACGCTACATTGTTTATTTTTGAGAAGCTCCACAAGCTCGTGAGCATGCTCTGGGGCATCATTAATGCCTGCGAGCAATGTATACTCAAAGGTAATATCGCGCTTAGTCTTTGCTGCATAATCATACATGGCTTCAAGGATGCTTTGAAGCTCATATTCTCGTGCATAGGGGATGATTTTTTGCCTGAGTTTTTGATTGGGTGCATGGAGCGACAACACCAAATTCACCTTCAAATCCTCAGATGCAAGCCTCTGAATGCCCTCCACAACACCCACAGTAGAGACTGTAATGCGTCTTTGAGAGATGCCCATCATGTCGGGTGCGATCATAGTACGGATAGACTGGAGTACTGCCTCATAGTTACGAAAAGGCTCTCCCATACCCATGTAGACAATATGTGACACTCTTTCACCGCGTTCTTTCTGCAGCCATCTATTGATTTCATAGACTTGAGCGATAATTTCATCAGGTTCAAGATTGCGTAGCAAGCCTTCTCTGCCAGAGGCGCAAAAGGCACAGCGCGCAGGACAGCCAACCTGTGATGACACACAGACAGTGCGGCGCTGGGCCTCCTGCGTATCACGGTTTTCTCCAATAATTAAAACCGACTCTACGCGCTTGCCATCATGAAGTTGCCATAAAAACTTATACGTTTGCTGGTCATCAGAGGTTTGTATTTTTACAAGCTCAATACCATGTGCTTTCCATTCCTTATCAAGGGCATACCTGAGATCTATACTCAGATTGGACATCTGCATGATGTCGCTTATCTCTTTTTTGTAGAGCCAATCAAAAATCTGCCCTGCCCTAAAACGAGGCTGCCCTCTCTCTTGAAACCATGTGTTAAGTGTGTCAAGAGTTACTCCTAATAAATATTTCATACGTATATACTTCGGGGCGCTGATTTTTTTCGTTTTCTGGCCAAAATTCGATGATTTTGGTAGTGGGGAAAACCCGTCGCAAATTGACATACTCAACGAGTAGGCGGTTTGCGACGGGTTTTCCCCAGTGACAAAAGCGCGGATTTTGGCCCCGAAAACGAAAAAAATCAGCGCCCCGAAGTATAAGTATACCATAACAAAACTGAAATTTCTATTGAAAAAATGTCCCCAAATACGGTACACATGTAGGCATAACTTGGCTTTGCACAATCTTAATATGGAGTGTGCGCCAACTAAAAAGGAGAAACTATGAACACGAAAAAATTAGCTACACTTGCTCTCATGGGGATTGCAAGTACTGCTTTATTAAATGCTGAATGTACTTCAAGTGAATGCACAAAAGGAGCCGTTGCAGCAAACAATACAATGCCAGCAATGGGCAATATGACTGCCGACCAACAAGCTTTTGCTGATAAGCTGTCCGCAGCTGCAAAAGAAAAATTCAAGGCAATGTCAACTGAAGAGCGCGCTATGGCTATGAAAGTTGCTCAAAGCGCATGCAAAGGCAAAAACGAGTGCAAAGGCTTAGGCGTTACTGGTACTAATGCTTGCAAAGGTCAAGGCACATGCAAAGTGACTGATGCAAACAAAGCAGTAGACCTCGTATCTAACAAAATGGCCGCAAAAAGAGCAAATTCTTCCTATTAATTTGTAAATCTCTTTTTGATCAACCCCAAGACACCCGTCTTGGGGACTTTTTCTATGAAGCACAATAACATTCCAAATTTGGGCATTGGTATCGGCTTAAGAATCGATCATTACGATGATATATTCTCTACCTACCCTGCGATTGACTGGTTTGAAATTATTAGCGAAAATTTCATGACCGATGCAAAGCTGCCAAACTACCACCTGGACCTGATTTTAGAGCGCTATCCTGTGGTGCAGCATGGTGTCTCGCTAGCTATTGGCAGCCCTGATCCTCTTGACTTTGCATACCTTACCAAGCTAAAAGCCCTTGCACGTCGCACAAAAACGCCCTGGCTCTCTGATCATCTTTCATGGGGGCGCCTTCCTGGAGCCAACTACCATGATCTACTCCCGCTGCCCTATACACAAGAAGTGATTACCTATGTCGCTGAGCGCGCACGCATTGTTCAGGATTTTCTGGAAATCCCCTTTGCTCTTGAAAACCTCTCTTCCTACGTAGCCTACAAGCAGGATCAAATGCCAGAATGGGAATTTTATACCCAAGTTGTTGAAAAAGCTGATATTTTTATGATGCTTGATGTGAACAACATCTATGTTTCGAGTCGCAACCATCATTTTACGCCACGTGACTACTATGAGAATATTCCTCTTGATCGAGTGATACAGATTCATCTTGCGGGCCACACTGACAAAGGAACACACCTTCTTGATACCCATGACAATTTTGTCTGTGATGAGGTCTGGAAAATATATGCCGAGGTATACCCCAAAACACGAGGTGTTGCCACACTTCTTGAATGGGATGACAACTTGATAAGCTTTGCAGATACCTGGAAAGAGGCCTTGAAAGCCAAGGCATTCCAGCAAACACTTGTAGAGGCTATCTGACATGGTACCAACACATCTCTTAGAACTGCAAGAGTGGTTTGCCAGTATTATCACTGCTCGGATGACCTCCGAGCGTGCCATCCAGCCCTACACAGCACGTAGAGCGCCTATTCAAGAAGAAGCGGCACTGTATGTGCAACCAAGCCCTACACTTGCTCCTCACGAGCGAATGCAGATTTACAATCAAAGCTATTGGCTGCGTTTTTTTGAAGTATTAGAAGACGTATATCCCCTTGTCCACCGTCTGTTTGCCACATTTGATTTTCATGAACAGCTTGCTACCCCCTACCTTCTTGCTCATCCCTCAACACACTGGGACCTCAATATGCTCGGCGACCATTTTGTAGCATGGCTTGAAAATAACTACCATGAACAGGATAAAAATCTTGTCTGCAATGCCGCTAGGGCCGACTGGGCTTGTCAGCTCTGCTTTAGCGCAAAAGAAGTAGAGCCGCTCTCGACGGCGACTTCAGACATTCTCACTCATCCTGTACAGCTCCAGCCCTATCTCGTCGTTCTACAAATGCCTTATGATATCTATGCTTTTCGGGATGCATTTTTAAAAGAGAGTGCAGAGTATTGGATTGAGCATGATTTCCCTGTACTAGAAAAAAATGCATCTCCATATTATTTTGTACTGTTTCGAAATACCAAACATAGAGTAGAATGGAGATATCTATCCATTGGTGAGTATGTCCTACTGACACACATACAAAATGGAAAAACCATCGAAGCAGCTTGTGAGGCCATTGAGCAAGAGGGGGGTCCTCTTTTCGAGATGGCCGAAAAACATATCGCCTACTGGCTCCAGGATTGGATGCTCAGAGGCTGGATCATAAAAGGATAAAGCATATGAAAAAAATTCTTACATTTTCTATATTAGCATTATATGCAGTGATGCCAACGGCAATGCTGCAAGCAAAAACATCAAGTCATTCGTCGCATTCATCCAGAAGAGATTCATCTAAAAGAGATTCATCCAAAAAGGATCAACGTAGTCACCATAAGCCGAGCCGTTCTTCACGCCATTCTTCTTCACACCATTCTTCTTCACATAGCTCCTCACGCCATGGTCATAAGCCACAGCAGCAAGAACGGCTAAGTGAAGCAAAAATCACCGTAGTTCCTAAAGTCCTCAAACAATTTGGCAATAAACCCATTCTGGTTGCAAAAGCTATTTGTTACAATATTCTTCCTGGGAAAAATGCAACTATAGAAATTGCTGAAACCAAGAAAGGGTTAGTAGATGTAAAGCTGCATGGCTTCAAAAAAACATCCCCTATTTATAAAAACATTCGCATCGCTCTGAAAGATGCCATCAAGCGCCACCACCAAGTCTACCACACGCCAAAGCCATCGTAAGTGATGTGTTGTCATGTGTGAATTTCCTTCGGAAATTACACATGACAAAAATATACTACGAGACGTTGATTGATTTCAGGATTTGTAAATAAACGTGGGATTGGGGAAACGGGTAAAAAAAACAGAGCTGCGGTAGCAGCGACACAGAAATGATCTGCAGCAACAATATGTGCATTGATTAGGCAAATATAATGGGTGTCGCTGCTACCGCAGCTCTGTTTTTTTTACCCGTTTCCCAACCCCACGTTCCGTTCGGCCCGCGCGCTAGCGCTGCGCCTTCACTGCACGCGGGGCTAATGAGCTTCCGCCACTACCGTGGCTCGGTTCTGATTGGTTACAAGTTTCTTTAAGTTGGCATCACTCCAGCCTTTGGGTTTACGCCACTATTAAAGATGTGTGGTAAAGTATGCGCTCCACGCGGGGCTAACACCAGCCGCCACTACCGTGGCGCTATCATGTGTTACGCTCCGAACCCCACATACGCGAAAAACCATTTTTTACTTTCCGTACAAAGAATAGTTTCAAACTGTAACATTTTTTTACGCGAATCGTGGGCGCACGGGGCTAACACCAGACGCCACTTCCGTAGCGCTTTTTTTGCATCATGAGCCATTTTCCGAAAGGAAAATGGCTCATGATGCAATCTACCTCTTCTCGAGCTCCACGGTAACATGATCAGGCGTCAATTGCCATTCAGAACCTGTGGCAATGTCAATAGCCGCAAATGCCACACCCCCTGGCAATATATATCCTGCTACCACGGGGCTTAATTTTCTTTTAATTTGTATGCTTTGTGCAATATATCCCTGCTTAAAAAAGATCAGCGTGTGATCGTATTTTCGTGGCAAACTCACCGTTACTGGTGTTGTCCATAAGTGTTTACCATCCGTCACAATAACACCCCGAGGGTTGCTATCAAGTACTACGTTTTGTTTGGTACCATGTGCAATAAGACCACATCCTGTTGTTGCGATTAATATAATAAGGAACAGTAAATTTTTCATAAATATCATGTTAAGGCTTTTAATTATAATATAAAATCGCATATATTGAGTAGATATTTTTATTGTATGTTATGTGCCATTTTCGACAGGAAAATAGCACATGGCATACACACATCATCGATACTGCACGCGATAAATGGCACAGGCAAGGGGTGGTAAATGTAGCTGCACCCCTGTGGGATGACCGGCAGCATCTTGGATTATTTTCGTATCACGATATGCCTTTCCTGAGCCGCCAAAGCGCTCTTCATCAGAGTTAAAAATCTCTTCAACCTGCCGTATATTATGCAGTGGAATCACATATTCAGGATGATAGGCAGGAGTGAAATTCAAAACACATACAAGATCACCATCTTTGCCTGACATCCCCTTTCTTTTAAAAGAAATAACACTATTTCTCTCATCGCGAAAATCTATCCATTCAAAACCGGTATAGCTAAAATCATTCTCCCACAAGCATTTCTCTTTGAGATAGAGATGATTCAGCTCTCGACACATAGCCTGCAGGCCGCTGTGAATGGGAAACTTCAATAAGTCCCATTCAACTTCTGCATTTACATTCCACTCATTCCACATGCCAATCTCACCACCCATGAAAAAGAGTTTCTTACCAGACATACACAGCATATAGCTATAAAGCAGGCGCAGGTTTGCAAATTTCTGCCAATAATCGCCCGGCATTTTGGCAAGCAGGCTATTTTTGCCATGCACTACTTCATCATGAGAGAGCACCAGAACAAATTTTTCCGTAAAGGCATATAGCAGCCCAAATGTCAGGTCATTGTGATGATAGCAACGAAAATACGGGTCTGCTCGAAAATAACGAAGGGTGTCATTCATCCACCCCATATTCCACTTGAGATCAAAGCCAAGGCCATTATGTTCCAGAGGATGTGATACTCCAGCAAAAGATGTTGACTCCTCTGCAATTGTCAAAATCCCTGGAAAACGATCATGAGTCACCGAATTCGTATGCTTGAGAAATTCAATAGCCTCTAAATTTTCCTTACCGCCATAGCAATTGGGTATCCACTCCCCTTCATTTCTTCCATAATCAAGATAAAGCATGGAGGCCACAGCATCGACACGCAGTCCATCAACATGATACGCATCGAGCCAGATAAGTGCCGATGCAATCAAAAATGACGTGACTTCATTTCTTCCAAAATTAAAAATATTTGTTGACCAGTGAGGATGTATACCTTGGCGCGGGTCCTCATGTTCATAGAGGCATGTACCATCAAAGCGAGCAAGAGAAAAATCGTCCGTAGGAAAATGCCCTGGCACCCAATCCACGATAACGCCAATGCCATGTGAATGAAGATGGTTGACGAAATACTGAAAGTCGACAGGAGTGCCAAAACGAGAAGTCACGGCAAGAAAACCTGTTACCTGATAGCCCCACGATTCATCTAAAGGATGTTCCGCAATAGGTAAGAGCTCAACATGCGTAAAACCCATATCCGTACAATATCGACTCAGCTCATGAGCAAGCTCACGGTAGTTGATAAAACCTGCTTCACCATTGGTATATCGCTTCTTCCATGATCCAAGATGCACCTCATAAATATTGATGGGACGGTTTAGAGTGGCCTGCTTTCGCCTCTCCATCCATGCACCATCACTCCACGTAAAGGCATCGATATCAGCCACCACCGAAGCCGTTGAAGGGCGAAGCTCTGATGAAAGAGCATAGGGATCTGCCTTGATCCTAAGCTCCCCTGTTTGTGATCGAATTTCAAATTTATACTTTTCGCCCGCTTTCAAACCTGGCACAAAGAGTTCCCATACTCCAGAGCCTCCGAGGGATCGCATAGGGTTCACACGGCCATCAAAGTGGTTAAAATCTGCGACCAGGGCAACGCTTTGGGCAGCAGGCGCCCACACAGTAAAAACCACGCCGTGGATACCTTGTTGGGTCGATAGCCTTGCTCCCATTTTTCGATGAAGCTCATAGTGTACGCCTTTGCTGAAGAGGTATTGATCGACATCAGAAAACGTTGGCAAAAAGGCATAGGGATCATGCGCCAGGATACCGCTTGCGTGATAAATACGATAATCTTGATAGGTGAGCGCAGCATCGACTTCATATTCAAAGAGTCCTGCCTCATGGGTGCGTTTTGCTTGTACCATCTGGCCACGAATCTCAAGGAATAAAACAGGTGCACCTGGCCTATAGAGCCGTATTACTTTCTTATTACCAGTCTGATGCAATCCCAAAATTGCATGTGGATTGTATTGGAGCTCACATGTAAGTTGTTGCAGCATAAGATCCCCAACGGTAGGAATTGCAGAAATCATAGGAACCATAACTCCCCTTTTATAGTGTGTATTTTCGGACATTAATCGCTTTATATCGAATGGTGCGGATAGAATGCAAGGGTTTTTTCTACGTTTTTCTACGGAATTTATTGATTGTTCCCTCGGCCTGTCTGCCCGCATACGCATCAGGCTAAGGCCATGGCCCTCACAGGTTTTGGTACATTTTTAACAGGGAGAGCTGCAGGAGGGGAGCTTACAGAGAGAGCTTGTCAGAGGCGTGTGTGGTACTTGGGTACGTTGGTGGTTACGGTGTGGGGAGTAGAGAGATCGAGAGGTACAGAGAAAAACCCGGGCTGTTGATGCATTTTTCCGCTGAAAGCGGAAAAGTCCAGGCATATAAAAATAGACCGATAAATAAATTTATCAGTCTATTTTTATATGCCTGGACTTCAACGAGCATGCGCTCGTTGAAAATGCATCTTTGGCTTTTATGAGGTCACAGTAGAATAGTGGTAAGCAACTTTGAAAATAGCTTAAAGTCCTTCTCTTAAAACCCACCCAAGATTCTCTCTCATCTCTTTGCCCGAGACCTTATCCACCAACACATCTAGCACCCCTAACGCCTCTGACAAGCTCTCTCTGTAAGCTTTCTCCTGTGGCTCTCCCTGTAAAAAAAAAGCACCCAGAGCTTGTTACAAGCTATGACGGATGTTTTTAAGACAAATGCTCTGTAATGGCAGCTCGAAGACGATCCTCTTGAAAGTGTAGCCTGGCACAGCTGCGGACAAGACTTGTAAGTTCTGTAGATCTGCATTGCTTAAGAAGCCATGCTCTATTGTCTACAAACCTATCGATAATAGCTTCAAAGAGCTCTTCACATTCAAAATTCAAGGTAGCACAGCTATCCAGAAACGTGACAAGCTGATGAGCGCTGCATGTTTTCAGATACAGCCCATCCCGAAACAATAGCTCATTGGTAATGGTCTGAAAAAGATACTCGTGTTCAATCCCAATTTTTGCAAAGCTGCTGGCAATACCAATAATATCACCAATAGAAAGTAAGCAACCTCTTCTGAGTAGCGCAGCCTCATTATCTAATAGAATGGAGCCAATGCCAGTGAACAAAGCCTCACGCCTTATCCCAAGATTTGCAAAACCTTTTGCAATATTGCAAATACCTTTTATCGAACTGTTTTTGAGAAGCGCAGCATCTTGCTCTAAAAGTCGCGACGCTAATGCCTGCAAAAGATGATTATTTACAATCGTTTGTTTTTCTAAGACACGCACTATGTCCTCAGCGATTTGAAAATCACATTCTCTCAATATTCGTCCTCCATTGAGCATGATGGAGTTCACAATGTTCCGCGTCTCCCTGCGAATATCTTTACCTATTTCAAACCGCGAAACTCGATACAGTAAATTAGTGATATTCTTTAATCCAAAATTATTTTTGTATTTTTTCCAAACTTCAATCAGGGCTCTTGGATATAGAGCGTTGTTTATTTTTGTAGATATATACTCCGCGGATATATCTTGTTGTCTTCTAACTGCAATACTAGTCATATACATATTCCTTATTTTTAACGCATTAATTTTTTATGCGTAATTTTCGAAAATTATACACAGCTATTTTTATATTGTCAATCCATAAAAGCAACGTCATGTGCGACTGTTCCTGACAGAAAAGTCGCACATGACGGAAATATACGCATACTGGATACGAAATTCGGTTGAAAACAAACAACAAACCCGCTATATTTTGGGGAATATATTCGCCATGTACGAATATGTTTAATCTATGCTACTGCCCTGAGCACGAGCGAAGGGTAGTTGCATAAACACCGAAGGAGCCCCATGCGCCGATCTATTTGTTATACAGAACCAGTTGCTACCCTCGCAGGCGAGCAAGGAACCTGGAAGTTCATTTATACTCCAGCTGCTGCACTGCCAAAAGGCACTATTTTACGCTTTGACATAGGCAGTAAAGGACGACAGATCGACTGGCAAGAGCCCGACGTGAATTTAAAAAAGCCATCCAATGTCATCTACGCAAGCTTGCCAAATGGAAAAATACTGCAGGCAGAAGCAATTGACCTTCCTAACGCCATCGTCCCTCAGTTTCAATTTGTTATGCCTCAAGAGATAGCTGCAGGGGCATCTGTCACTATAATTATGGGAGCACCCAAAGGCAAAGATCCCCACAAAAATGGCAACATCGCACAGCTCTCCTTACAACGCAGACGGGCATTTACCCTCTATATCGATACTACAGGCAAGGGCAATTTCAAAGATCATGAAGTCTTTAATCTGGATATCAAAGGTAATGCCCTGCATACCATTAAAATTCTTGCCCCTTCTTTTGTAATCAAAAATCGCCGCTTTGATGTGGTCCTGCGCTTTGAAGATGCCTATGGCAACCTCACAAACAATGCCCCCGCAAAAACACTTATTGAAGTCACTCATGGAAATTTACGCGAAAACCTCCACTGGAAAGTATTTATCCCTGAAACTGGCTTTCTTACACTACCAAATCTTTATTTTAACGAAACGGGCGTCTATACCATGCAGCTTAAAAATCTGCATACAAAAGAGTACTTTTATTCCTCACCTATTAAATGTGCTGCAGAAGATGCAAAACAGCTCTTTTGGGGCATCCTGCACGGTGAATCTGAGCGATTTGATTCCACAGAAAGTATTGATGGCTGTCTCAGACATTTTCGCGATGAAAAGTCTATGAATTTTTATGCAACGTCATCTTTTGAAAACGCTGACGAGACAAGTAACGAAATGTGGAAGAGCATCTCGCAAAACATTGAAGAAATTGATGAGGAGGAGCGATTTGCAGCTTTTTTGGGCTTTCAGTGGGTTGGCGAGCCAAAAATTGAGGGTGTGCATCAAATCGTGTATGCCAAAGATCAAAAACCTATTCATAGAAAAAAAGATCCTCGTAGCAACACCCTGAAAAAGCTCTATAAACTCTTTACGTCAAAAGAAGTACTCTCTATTCCTTCGTTTACCATGGGCAAAGGATATGAGTATAGCTTCCAGGAGATGTCTCAAGAGCATGAGCGAGTCGTAGAAATTTATAACTCTTGGGGATCTTCTGAGTGCACAAAAGAGGAAGGCAATACTCGTCCCATTCATGGCACAGGGAAAAATGGCATTGGCATAAGTAAAGATGGCTCTGTGCTCAAAGCACTTATGTCAGGATATCGTTTTGGTTTTGTAGCCGGTGGTCTTGATGACCGTGACTTTTATGCCAAACTCTTTGATAGTGATCAAGTGCAGTACTCTCCAGGCTTGACTGCAGTCTATACAGACTTCTTAAGTCGAGAAGCTATTTTTGATGCCCTCTACAACCGCAGCTGTTATGCAACTACCGGAGAGCGTATAGTGGTTGGCTTTTCTATTGCTGGCATGCCTATGGGGTCGGAAATGGATACGTCAAGCAAACCCGGTCTCCATGTCAACCGCCATATTACGGGATATGTGGCTGGAACTCAAACCCTTAAAGCAGTAGAGCTCATGCGAAATGATACTGTACTCACTCGATTTACTTCTAAAACGGCCAATCTTGACTTCACATACGATGACATGGCACCACTCGATACCATCACCCTAAAAGCCCAAAATAATAAGCATCCTTTTATCTTCTACTATCTGCGTGTCTTCCAGGAAGATGGACATGTTGCCTGGAGCTCCCCTATTTGGATTGATTGCACAACAAGTACAAATAAAGTAAGTGGAAATAAGGCAAGTCCAAATAAGGCAAATCCAAGTAAGGCAAGTCCAAGTAAGGCAAGTCCAAGTAAGGCAAGCCCAAGTAAGGCAAGTCCAAGTAAGGCAAGTCCAAGTAAAGCAAGCCCAAGCAAGGTAGTTGTGAGCAAAACGAATGCTAGCAAAGTCGACAAAACAACAACCTCGAAAAAGAAAAGTATACAAGAAAACACAAAACGCGTAAAATGATTGTATGGCAATCTTAAGATTTGAAAATAATAATGAAGAAGTGTCTCTCGAAGATGGCACTCCTATAGCACAGTGCTGTGAAGAGGCTGGCGTGCCTTTTGCATGTACTGAAGGTATTTGTGGCACCTGCATTGTTGAAGTAGTTGCAGGGCACGAAAATCTCTCACCACCATCACAACAAGAAATCGATTTTCTTGGTGAAGAAGGAATAAAGAAAGAGCGTATGGCCTGTCAATGTTCCATCAAATGTGGTAATGTAAAAATCAATTTTTAATGTTTATATGACAACCCAAGAAAAAATTCAGCGCAGTATGACCATAGAGGATATTTTTACTAAATATCCTCAAAAAGCGCAAAAATTGGCAATTGCCATCACCAAAGCAGGACTTCATTGTGTAGGATGTTCTGCGTCATCATTTGAAACCCTTGAAGAGGGCATGCGTGGGCATGGTATGAGTGAAGAGCAAATTACTAGTCTCGTCAATACACTCAATATCATCCTGGCCGAGCAGTCTGATGCTACCACTATAACGCTCACCCCAAAAGCGGCAGAGCGCTTTCAAGCTATTGCAAAAGACCAGGGCAAAATGGGCTGGGCCATGCGCTTGGATGAGGTACGCGCGGGATGCAGTGGTTTTGAATATAAACTCGACTTTTCAGAAAAAGAAACACCCGATGACATCGCCTTCACAGCACACGGTGTTTCGCTCCATGTGGCCAAACAGAAGCTCGATCGTTTACTCGGTATAGAAATTGATTTCGTGGATGGCCTTGAGCCAGGGTTTAAAATCAGCAATCCCAATGTACGTTCATCCTGCGGCTGTGGGACCAGTCATAATTATTAAGCACCATCTGTACTTTCCCTTATAGGGAAAGTACAGATGATGAAAAAAGCCCCCCCCACATTCCAGTTGGGCTCATTGTGAGGCGATACTTTGGGAATTCTGAAAAAAAGTCTTGCATATTTTTGCAATTTCTATATAATGAGAGTTATAAGCAAAAAAAAATTTTAGGAGGAAAAACCGTATGTCGTTAGAAAACGCAAAAGCCAATTTGAAAGAATTTGGTAAGGAGCTGGGTCTTGAAGATCTGGAATTCGATGAAAACAACACGTGTATCTTGGGAATTGATGATGAATATTCTCTACACGTCACGTATGAGCCAAATTCACGTAAGCTGTATATTTACTCACCTCTTTTGGATGGACTTCCAAAGGATGATAAAACACGCCTCAGACTATATGAGAAGCTTTTAGAAGGCTCTCTTCTTGGCGGTCAGATGGCTGGCGGTGGCGTTGGCGTTGCTGTTGCTGAAGAGCTTATCCTCATTCATGCTACGATTGATATGGAACATGCTGTCTCTGCAGCACTCAGAGCCTACGCACCTATCTTTGTCGAAACTGTAGAAAAATGGCGAAAAACCTGCCAGGAAATTGCTGAAGGCCGCGATGCTGGTGCAAAAGCTGCTGCTGCTGCTCCTGCCCCTGCTATGGGTGCTCCACGTGCGGGACAACCCGGCGGTTTCATCAAGATCTAATTACACAATGTACACCTTTAAATACTTCTCATACACAAAGTGCATGAGAAGTATTTAAAGGTGTACATGTAATTCATTACGTACGGCCTATATTGAGCCGAGACACGGCCCCCCCAGGGCGTTGCCCTGGGCTGTTGCAATTGTTGCCCTTCAGGCAACAATATTGGGACCATTGCCTAACCCAGGGTGTTCCCTTCTTCATCGCACAGTCTTAATTGGTGCAAAGCTCATGCGATGCAACGGACATGGCCCATGCTCTTTAATGGCCTGAAGGTGTGCCTGCGTCCCATACCCCTTATGGTCTTTAAAACCATATTGCGGATATTGCTCGTCCCATAGATCCATCATCTGATCTCGAATCACTTTGGCAATAATAGATGCTGCAGCTATTGACTTACTCAAAGAATCCCCTTTCACCACTGCCCTACAGGGAATCGAAAGCTCAGGACAGTCAATCCCATCAATCAATGCAAAGTCCGGAGGACAGCAAAGCTTATGAACTGCCTGCTGCATGGCTTGCAAGGTTGCTTGTAAAATATTTATTTTATCTATAGTGATTTGATCGACAATACCCAGAGCATAATGCACATTTTGATTTGCAATAAGTGCCTGGTAGACCTCGTAGCGCTTTTTTGGAGTCAGTGATTTGCTGTCTTGAATACTCCGAAAATATGAAGAAAATGCATCCTCAGGCTGCTGTGGACGAGGCAAAACACATGCACAGGCCACAACGGGCCCGGCTAAGGGACCACGCCCTACTTCATCAACCCCTGCAATGGATGCATACCCTTGAAGCCAGAGCTCTGCTTCTAGGTCATACGAACATTTCATTTTCTGATTATACGTCATGTGCGACTTTTTTGATCTGATTTTTTTCTATGTACGCAAAATCCAGTTGGATTTTGCGATCATTAGGTAGCCATGCAATGACTGAACGAGACTTTTAAATATTAAGAAGATATCCCACAAATTGCCAGAAGGGCAAAGAGAAGGTTATGAACCCTTGTAATTCGGACAGCTAATAAGTTGCATTGCATGTACGACCATATGTGCTTTTTAGACACTCCTGTGCTTGAAAAACACATATGGTCGTACATCGCATGATTAACGCTTTGAGAACTGGAAGCGCTTGCGTGCGCCTGGCTGGCCATATTTCTTACGCTCTTTTTTACGGCTGTCACGAGTAAGGTATCCTACATCTTTTAACTTCGGCTTAAGAGTAGCATTCTGTTGCACTAAGGCACGAGCAATGCCAAGGCGAATGGCCTCTGCTTGCGCTTCAATCCCACCACCACCTACGCGTACCAAAATGTCATAGTGCTCAGGCTTAGAAACCTTAACGAGCGGTGATAAAATCATACGACGCTGCATTTCCAAAGGAAAATAATCGGCAAACATCCTACCATTAATATTTACAGCACCTTGCCCTGACTTTAAGTATACAGATGCGACTGCAGTTTTTCGGCGCCCTGTAGCTCTATTTTGTTCACTATTGTGTTCCATACTTACCTATTTTAAATTTGCACCTGAACTGGTTTTTGTGCCTGATGCGATCCTGTGTTATCTCCATGAAAGATACGCAGTCTTTTCATTTGCTGTTTTGCAAGACGGTTCTTTGGCAACATCCCCTTCACAGCATGCATAATAATATACTCAGGATGGCGTGCTTGCATTGTATGAAATGGCACTTCTCTTAAACCACTCATAGAACCTGTATAGTAGCGATATACTTTCTGCATGCGCTTTGATCCAGTTACCTTAATCTTATCCGCATGAATAACAATCACTCCATCACCACCATCGATATGAGGCGTATAATCAGGTCTATGCTTGCCACGCAGCACCTTGCTTACCTCTGAAGCAAAGCGACCGAGTGTTTTCCCTGTCGCGTCAAGAGTAAACCACTTGCGAGCCACCTGTTCTTTTTTTCGTAAAAATGTTTTTTGCGTTGTTTCAGCCATATTAACATCATCTCCTAAAGAAAAATACTATACAAAAGTACTATACAGGTTGCGTGGTATTTTTGCCAAGCAAAATCGCACACAAAATGACAAAAAGTAGGCCCGCGATGATACCCTGCATGACAAATGTTGCTCGTCGTGATGGCATGAGGCTCTTTGTAGCAAAAAGATAGGATGTGCGGCCCACCCATATATCGCACCCCACAAGCCCTAAAACCGCAGTGAGCTTGAGATGAAACAACCCATTTTTCAGCTTGTGTGGCATCATCAAAAGCAGCACTACACCTAAGCTCAGGGCAAGTATCATGCAAGGAAGCTCAACGCGCTTGTAGAGCCTATAACAGGCTGTCATTTTTTCGCGAAGACATGCTGGCAACACAAAAAGGTGGGCAAGCCACAGATACAGAAAAAAAAGATGAAATACTTTGATCATAATCATAAAATAGTGGTCACCCCCCCTGCGGGCATACGCATCAGGCTAAGGATGTTAGCATGACAAACGTTATAGCTAATACAAGCCATGGTTGCTTTTTTTTTACAGGGAGAGCCACAGGAGAATAGCTGCAGAGAGAGCTTGTCAGAGGCGTTAGGGGTGCTAGATACATTTTTCCACTGAAAGTGGAAAAGTCCAAGCATATAAAAATCGATTGGCAAATTTATTTGCCATGCGATTTTTATATGCTTGGACTACAGCGAGCATACGCTCGCTGAAAATGCATCCTTGGTACTTCTTATAACCCCTTAATTTCCTCTCTAATCTCCCTGCTGTACCGGACCTTTATCACCAATGCCTCTAGTTCCCCACACGCCTCTGACAAGCTCTCTCTGTAAGCTCTCTCTTGCAGCTCTCCCTGTTAAATAATGTGCCAAAGCCTGTGAGAGCCCTGACCTTAGCCTAATACATGTGCCTTACGGGGGGCCCGACCACTAAAAAATGGTCGATCCCTTGCAAGGAACTGGTTCATGTACATTACAGTGGCATTATAACTTGAATACTGCTAAAATTTCTAGACAATTGTGACTCGTTGTGACTCGTTACCGGCGAATCTAAGCCACTATTTACGGTGTGTGCAATTTTCCGTGAGGAAAATTTGCACATGACGTCATTTTTTATGCGTACTATTAAGACATTTTTTATTCGAACTTACGGCTGTCAGATGAATGAGCTGGACAGCGAGATTATGGTAGGCATGCTCGAGAAGCGTGGTCTTACTCGTATTGATGATGAGGAGATGGCAGATCTTATCATCTTGAACACCTGTGCCATTCGTGATCTTGCGGAGAGAAAGGTACTTGGCAAGCTCGGACGATTTGGCAAAATGAAGCATCATCGCCCTGTGATTGGTGTGACAGGCTGCATGGCAAATGCAAAAAAAGAGTCACTCTTTCAAAAAGTGCCCATGCTGGATTTTGTCCTTGGGACAAATAATATTCATGAGCTTACCACTGTCCTTGATGAGGTGCTCTCTGAGGGCAAGCAAGTGCATCGCACTGATCCTCGTTTTGAGCATGAGCTCGACTATACTATTGCCAAGCGAGACGACCCTGTCAAGGCCTTTGTTTCAATTATCAGGGGCTGTGATAAGTTCTGCACGTATTGTGTTGTCCCCTACACAAGAGGCCCTGAGGTCTCACGCGACCCTGACAGCATTATTGCCGAATGTGCGCAGCTAGCAGCAAATGGCTATAAAGAAATTACGCTTTTAGGACAAAATGTCAATAGCTATGGTAAAGATATTCCTGATGCCAAATGCCGCTTCCACGATCTGCTCTACCGCATTGATAAGCTCAAAGGGTTACAGCGTGTTCGTTTTATGACAAGTCACCCTGTGGATATTACCAAAGAGCTTATGGAGGCCATTCGAGACCTGCCAACGCTATGTGAATTTGTCCATTTTCCCATTCAATGTGGCTCTAACCGAATCCTGCGCAAGATGCACCGCGTCTATTCCAAAGAAGAATATTTAGAAAAAGTGGCCGCTCTTCGCGAAATTGTCCCTGGAGTAGCCCTGGGCACAGATATCATTGTCGGCTTTCCTACAGAGACTGACAGCGAATTTGAAGAGACCATGAGTATATTAGAAAAAATTGAATACGACACCGCCTTTATTTTTGCCTACAGCCAACGCAAAGGCACTCCTGCTATGCGCTGGAAAGATGATATCCCTGAAGATGTCAAGCAGATGCGCCACCAGAAATGCCTTGAGCTTCAAAACAACATTACAATGAAGAGAATGCAATCAATGCTTGGTCAAGAAGTGGAAGTATTGGTGGAAGAAGTCAGCGAGCGTGATTCCAGCTATGTCAAAGGGCGTACTCGTACGTGGAAAAATGTCATCTTTCAAGGTAGTGCAAATCTTGTTGGTACACTTCAAAAAGTAACCATTCATAGTTTTAGTAACCAAACGGCAATTGGGAATTGTTCTTCTCTTGCTCCGAGCAAACCCGAAGAAAGGGAAGAACACAAACATGCCGCTCATCCATTGGTAATCAAAAGTTGACGTCATGTGCGACTTTTCCTGAAGGAAAAGTGCACATGACGAAAATAGCAAAAAAAGGCGCTTGTTTAAATTGGCAACTGTGCTATAGTACAGGGAAAGAGTTTGGGCACATGTGAAGGAAAAGAAGATGAATGAGTTAATGCAATTTTTTGGAGCGTCTGTTTCTATAATTGCCACAATAATTGGTGCAGCAGCATTTCTTTATAAAGAAATAAAGGAATCGAGAAAAGAAGCAAGAGAAGGGACCAGAGAAGCAAAAGAAGAGGCCGCGGAAATCAGAAAAGAGCTACAACGGCAAGCCGAGCGCACAGAAAAAGATATCCAACTTCAACGTGAGCGAATGGAAGAAGAAAGTAAGCTCCAAACTCAGCGATCCGATAAACTCTACGAAATGTTCATAGACCTATTGAAAAACCCACCACCACCAAAATCGAGTCCTTAATTCATAAGCAACTCATCCATCAAAGATGGATGAGTTGCTTATGACACTACATACTCCAGCAGCCTACAGTCAATCCCCCCATTATTCACTATGTGGCGCCTGGCCACACGCAGAGGTATTTGCTTTGACAGCTCTGCGCTGCCCGACAAAATAAAGCTGCGAGCCGGTTTTTGCGTGTGCTGCTTTAAAAACACCCCTAGGCTCTCGTAGAGGGCCCCAAGCGTTTTTATATCTGACAGCCGCTTGCCGTAGGGAGGGTTGGTAATGACAAAATTTGGCAAAACTGGCAGTTGTGCTGTTCTAAAATCACCCTTAATTAAGGTTATTTTTCCATAAAATCCTGCAACTTTCACGGCTCGCTCGAGATCAGCAAAGATCGTGGGTGTGCGTTCTATGGCAATGAGGTGTCCCGGTTCAAGAGGGATGCGTTTATCCATTTCTTCTTGCCGTATTGCCTGCCAGGTGCTTGGAGAATATTCAGGATGGTGTTGAAAACCAAAAAAATTGCGCATATAGCTAGGGGGCGTTTTAGTAGCGATGAGCGCAGCCTCAATGAGCAATGTCCCTGTGCCTGCACAAGGATCGCAGGCAATTTCGCTGCCCGTATAGCTTGCCATGAGGAGGAGGGCGGCTGCGAGGTTTTCACGAAGTGGGGCAACCCCGCCTTCTTGGCGATAGCCACGCTCATGCAGTGGTTTGGCTGTGGTATCAAAACTTATCGTAATGCGGCTTGGCTGTAAAAAGAGGCTTAAGCGTATCTTAGGAGCATGAGTATCAACAGAAGGACGCTCGCCGGTTTTTTGTCGTAGTTGGTCGCAGATAGCATCTTTCATAACCTGTGCTGCATATAAGCTATTTACAAATGCTGGATGCTTGCCATTCACATCAATTGTAAACGTTGGCATTTTTTTAAAAAATGGCAGCCAATCTATCTGCAGGGCGGCATCGTAGAGATCTTTTTTATCCCTGCAGGGGGCAGTCACTAAGGGCACGAACACGCGGCTCGCACATCGACATAAAAGATTGAGTCGGTAGATATCACTAAAGTCATGCACTTCAAGAAGCACACCACCATGCACTGCCTTTGTTGCAGTATATCCAAAAGTATATCCAAGACCTTGGAGCTCACGCTCTAACACAGCCTCAATACCCACACCACAGCTTACAAATACTTGTCTCATAACTTAGCCTGAATGTAAAAAGAGAACAACATCTCCATCTTTGACGATATATTCTTTTCCTTCGGAGCGGCACTTACCAGCCTCTTTTGCCCCAACTCGGCCCTTGTAGCGAATAAAGTCTTCATAGGTAATGACTTCGGCACGTATAAAGCCTTTCTGAATATCAGTGTGAATTTTGCCTGCAGCTTCAAGGGCTGTGGTGCCTTCGTGGATAGTCCAGGCCCTTGTTTCCATCTCCCCTGTCGTAATGAAAGTAATTAAGCCAAGCATCTTAAATGATGCCTTGATAAGGCGTTGTAAACCCGATTCTTGCAATCCCAGACCTATTAAGAATTCCTTGCGCTCTTCTGGAGGCAGCTGCGCGATCTCTTCTTCGAGTTTGGCGCAGATGGGTATGCAGCTGTTGCCCTCTTTCTCAGCATAGGCCTTCAGGGCACGCACGTATTCATTATCCATTGCTGGAAGGTCTGCTTCAGAGACGTTGGCTACATAGAGCACTTTCTTATGCGTAAGTAGTGGATAGCCCTTTACAATCTCGAGCTCCTCGGGTGTCAGCGGCAAAAGCCTAAGCGGCAAGTTTTTATCCAGATGCGCCTTGAGCTTGCTTAGGCACTCGGCAGTAGGGGCGAGCTCTTTTTTTACCTTTACCTGTTTTTCGATCTTCGCAAAGGAGCTCTCCACAACACCTAGGTCTGCGAGAATGAGTTCGAGATTAATGATCTCGACATCATGAATGGGGTTGACATCGCCGGCTACGTGAATAACATCGGGATCTTTAAAGCACCTTACGCAATGTGCAACGGCATCGGTAGATCGGATATGAGATAAGAAGGCATTGCCCAGGCCCTCCCCTTTTGATGCCCCTTCCACCAAGCCTGCAATGTCAACAAATTCGGTAGTAGCATAGAGGATTTTTTTACTCTTTGAGATCGTAGCAAGCTCATCGAGGCGATGATCTTCTACCAGCACCGTGCCCACATTAGGGTCGATTGTGCAAAAAGGATAATTTGACGCCGGTGCCTGGTTAGAGGTAAGCGCATTAAAAAGTGTGGATTTACCAACATTTGGCAATCCAATAATTCCGCAAGAAAGACCGGCCATAAAAAAACAGTTTTACTACCCCATCGTGCAGCGCAAAAGCGCTGCACGATGGGGTAGTAGAATAAATAACGTTTTTACTCTCAAGCTTCATGCACCTTTTTGGGCACGAGCACGAAAAATTCCTGGCACCATGATACCACACAAGCACAATTTCGCCCGAAAAAAATGATGAAAAATGGGTAAGTATGGTACCATATGGGAAAAGATAACTATTCACCACCCCCCATAAAGGGGGGGCGGTGAATAATGAAAAACCCGCGAAGTGGGTCTGATATACTGCTAACCCAAATATCGTTGCCCAAAGGGCAACAATAAGGCGCAAAATTAAAATGAGGTTCAAATTGAGACGATGGAAGAGTCAATACAATTTTTAGGAGTATCTGTTTCT
>JABDDE010000006.1:0-36987 GCA_013287775.1 Chlamydiota bacterium | reverse complement strand
GTTGCCCAAAGGGCAACAATAAGGCGCAAAATTAAAATGAGGTTCAAATTGAGACGATGGAAGAGTCAATACAATTTTTAGGAGTATCTGTTTCTATAATTGCGACAATAATTGCCGCTGCAGCATTTCTTTATAAAGAAATAAAGGAATCGAGAAAAGAAGCAAAAGAAGAGGCCGTGGAAATCAGAAAAGAACTGCAAAACCAAGCTGTGCGCACAGAAAAAGATATACAACTTCAAAGGGAACAAATAGAGAAAGAACGGGAGCAAAGAGAGAAAGAGATACAACTCCAACGGGAGCGAATAGAAGAAGAGAGCAAGATCCAGACGCAAAGATCTGATAAACTCTATGAGATGTTTATTGATTTGTTGAAAAATCCACCGCCACCAAAGACGAATCCATAATTAGCCACACCATGTGAATACACAGGATTTGTAAATAATTGAAAAGGCTCCACAAACTGCCCGAAGGGCAAAAACTGCAACAGCCTAGGGCAACGCCCTGGGTTAGGCAATGACCCAAATATTGTTGCCTGAAGGTCAACAACAGGGCGCAAAATTAAAATGAGGTTCAAATTAGGAAAATGGATGATTTAGCACAATTTGTAGGGTTACTTGTTTCTGTAACCACTGCAATAGTTACTATAATCGCAGCTACACTAGGATTTCTCTATAAAGAAATGAAAGAATGGAGAAGAGAAACAAAGACCGAGATAGAAGACGTTAAAAGAGAACTGCAACGTCAAGCAGAGCGCACAGATCAAACAATAGAGCGAATAGATCAAGAAATTCAAATCCAATCCCAGAGGTCTGATAAACTCTATGAGATGTTTATTGATTTGCTGAAAAACCCACCACCGCCAAAAACAAATTCATAATGTAACTATTCACCACCCCCCCGTAAAGGGGGGCGGTGAATGATGAAAAACCCGCGAAGTAGGTTTGATATACTGCTAACCCAAATATTGTTGCCCAAAGGGCAACAATAAGGCGCAAAATTAAAATGAGGTTCAAATTGAGACGATGGAAGAGTCAATACAATTTTTAGGAGTATCTGTTTCTATAATTGCGACAATAATTGCCGCTGCAGCATTTCTTTATAAAGAAATAAAGGAATCGAGAAAAGAAGCAAAAGAAGAGGCCGTGGAAATCAGAAAAGAACTGCAAAACCAAGCTGTGCGCACAGAAAAAGATATACAACTTCAAAGAGAACAAATAGAGAAAGAACAGGAGCAAAGAGAAAAAGACATACAACTTCAAAGAGAACAAATAGAGAGAGAAAAAGCCCAAAGAGAGAAAGAGATACAACTCCAACGGGAGCGAATAGAAGAAGAAAGTAAGATCCAAACACAAAGATCTGATAAACTCTATGAGATGTTTATTGATTTGTTGAAAAATCCACCGCCACCAAAGACGAATCCATAATTAGCCACACTCATGTGAATACACAGGATTTGTAAATAACTGAAAAGGCTCCACAAATTGCCCGAAGGGCAAAAACTGCAACAGCCTAGGGCAACGCCCTGGGTTAGGCAATGACCCAAATATTGTTGCCTGAAGAGCAACAACAGGACATAAAATTATATCATCCATTCCCGAAGCGTATATGCTGCAAGAAAGATTTAAATTAAAAATTGGTGTTTTTTTAGTTATCTTCAAAGAGAATACGGTACTTTTGTCTAGGCGATACAATACAGGTATTGGCGATGGCTGTCATGTCTTGCCTATGGGTGGTTTAGAAGAAGGTGAGACAGTCACTGAAGCTATTGTCCGTGAAGCTTTTGAAGAAGTAAATATTATTTTGCAACCATCCGCTTTAAGGATAGCGCATGTAATGCACAGGCTTCACTTGCTCCCTGATGGCACATCTTTTCCGCAAATCGATATTTTTTTCATACCCTCTTCTTATAGTGGCGTGATTACAAATAATGAACCTCATAAATGCGACGAATTAAAATTTTATTTACTTGACAACCTTCCGCCGTCCACTGAACCATTTATAAAACAGGCCCTCCAGTGTATTCAGAATGGACAAGTATATTCAGAAATTGGATGGTCGCAAAATGCCACTCACACTAGTATGCATCTTTGTGACACACATAAGTCTTTATATCCCCATTCTCAAGATGCATCACCAGCAATTTATGAGGTATCAGGGGCATCGTATGATTACACGCGAAATGCCGATCCTACGCTTGTTACCACATTAATGCATCTTTTGGAATGGAAAGATACTGGCAGGTATTTGGATATAGGGTGCGGTTCTGGTAATTACACAATAGCTTTATCAAATAAGGGACTGATGGTAGAAGGGATTGATCTTTCCACAACCATGCTCCAAAAAGCGCATAATAAAGCCAATCACATCCGATGGTCGCAAGGAGATATGCGCGCTCTTGGATTTGAATCGTGTTCATTTGATGGTGCTATTACCATAAATACGCTGCACTATGTTCGCAAGACACTTGTGGCAACGTTTTCAGAGATGAGAAGAATTCTCAAACCAGGCGGTAAACTGGTTATCTTTGCCATTGGATTAGAGCAATGCCTTCAATTTTGGTTGGGATATTATTTTCCCTTTTTTAGAGATCTTGGGCGGCAAATTTTAGCCTCTCGTGATACTCTCATCGACGCCCTCACTGAAGCTCAATTTGTAGACATACAGGTAGAGCCATTTTTTGTCACAGAGCATACCTCCGATCTTTTTTCCTACGCTTGTAAATATCGCCCTCACCTCTTTTTAGATCCCAACATTCGAGCAAATATGACTCCCTTACAGCTGCCTGAATACGCCGAAGAAATTCGCATAGGGTGTGAAAAATTGCAAAAAGATATTGTTTCAGGAGCTATTTATCGAGTGATTGGCCAACATGAATCACAGCTCGGTGAGGGATTATGTATTGCGGCAAAAAATAGTGTGTAGCTATTCATACCCCCGTAAAGAGGGGGGCATGGACTGGTAGGAAACCAGGCCGTAGCCCTGATAAAGGCCCGTAGGGCCGAAATATGTATAGCCCAGGGTGCAGGAGCCCTGAAGGGGCGACTAAACCCTGGGTGGCCGGCGACAGGCCTGGCCAAAAAACAAAATAATAAAGGCCTGAAAGGCCGACACATTTTGTATATCCTGTACCCTGTTATTGCCCTTCAGGCGATATGTAGGGGTGATCGTTTAACCCAGGGCGTTGCCCTGGGCTGTTGCAATTGTTGCCCTTCAGGCAACATGTGGGGTATCTTCTCGTTATTTATAAACCTCGTTCAGTCACTGCATGGCTACCTATGGGCGCAAAATCCAACCGGATTTTGTGCTCATAAACGATACAGCAGCGACTCAGATGGGTTTCGCTGCTACCGCAGCTCTATTTTTTTTACCTGTTTCCCCAACCCCACGTTCCGCTCGGCCCGCGCGCGATGCGCGCAGCCTTCACTGCACGCGGGGCTAATGAATTCCACCGCTGCCGCGGTGGGGGTGGGGTCCATATCAACTAGAAGCATGCTATGTTATGCGTTTTCCTTATGTTGACACCATTGAGATTTTGCTCCTATAGGAAATATGGAGACATGATCGTAATTAAAAATTTTTTATTGATTATTAAAATACATATATGATACATATTAGTAAAAGGAATAGGAGGTATATATGCCACAAGTTTTATCAAACAGTTCACTAAGGACCGATATAATAGAAAATGATCGATTATTCTATGGTGAACAAGCACCAGGGCTCAATCGGCCAACAGAAAAAACTGGAATAGCGGTTTCTGGTTTCTTCGGAAGGCTGTTCGGGCGGTCTATAGAAGTTACTCTAGAGGGACAACGACCAATAAGTATAAATAGAAATAGTGCAAAAAATTTTCTTTTCACAGCGGAAGAAAGAAAAGAGAAGATAACCGATGAGAAGTTGATAGCACGCGTAAGAGAGTATTATACAAACACAGCTATTCGTGTATCAGGAAATAACCTGACAGTCGCTCAAAACACACCCTCTGAACGCTTGACAGCTTGGCTCAGTGCACGAGGTGGAATATGTCCTGAGTCGACTCCAGATAGGGTAAGACAGTCGTTATCAAATCTTACCAATATAACTCACAGCAACGTGCAAACTATAGAAAATATAATCAGAGATAATTTAAATTTAAATTTAATAGTTAGACCACCTACACCTAGTGCTTCAAGCACCACAGTTACTACAGCAGCATCATCTACCATAAGCGCTACTGATGCTAGACACTCCCTTGTGCGCGTAGAGAGTGGTGCAGTAATAGTGCCTGATAATATAACTGGAAACCAGCTAATAGAAGAGCTAAGGCTGAAAAATGCCGATCCAAACACTCAATGGAATACTGAGATATACAGTATAAATGATAATGATGATAGCGATCGAACCTTAATAGAAGCTGCCGATCAACCATTAAGTACAATAATAAATACAGCGACAAACAATGGAAGAAGTATACACGTTTACAACCATAGAATACCAGGGGAAGCGATGGGGGGCTATTATGTGGTTTACACTCAGTCTATGGTATCATCCTCAGACTCTAATATCCCAGTAGTCACACCAGTAGTTGTTGCTTCGAGCGAGGATAATAACATCCCACGACCCCCCGATGATATCCCAAGTGATTTCTCCTCCACTGCAGTTGTTGCCCCTGATCCCGATGCATCAGTGATTCCCGATGCGCCGGATGCCCCCGACGCACCAGTGGCTCCTAATGCATCAGCGACTCCCCCTCCACCAAATTCACAACAACGGCAAGCGCAACGAGACCAACGACCACCACCACCACAAGGTGGAGATTTTATGGGAGAGCTTGGAAATGTACTCCTAGGACGTCAACAAGGGCAAGGAGGAACTCCACCACCACGCGCACCATCTGCTACTGCATCTAGACCGGTTGCAACCGAAAGTCCAGCCTTGAGGCGACGACGGGCTATAGCCACGGCAATACCGTCAAACGCTCTTACGAATACCCAAATAACAATACCACGCAATATTACTATCGCAGACCTTAGAGATTGGCTTTCGCGTAATGCGAGCTTTGGAAGTGGATATGACAAGATATTTTCTCGAGCCACAGCTTCTTCATCGCTTTCTGAAATAGCATCAAGTCATGCTGCCGACAGAACAACTCGCATCGACTCCTTACTAGGTAGTAATGCGAATAGTCTAGTTGTTACAACAAGGCAAGGACGCAACTTAACTATTGTTTTGGGAAATGAAATAACATTGCCGTAATTCCCTATCATTGATAAGTTGTACCCCTTCTCTCCCCATTTTCAAGGGGTGGGCTTTTCATAGGGCAACGCCCTATGAAAAGCCCACCCCTTGAAATTGCAAAATTTCCTTGACGCCCTTCCCCTAACGCGCTATACTAGGAGATGAGGGAGTGGAAGACGAAAATGGAAGACGCGAAAGAGACGCTACAGTAGTCTTCTGAGCTTATGGAGAAAGTAGCAAGACTGCAGCGTAAAACGACATGGTAATATACCAGTTAGTACCTCTGTATTCTGGTATTTCCATATGAATATTTCTACATGCGCCATGCACGTCGCCCATAAGCTTGACTGATGTGTTCACTGCAATCCACCTGTCCACTCCCTCTTAGATATAAAACAAGCAACATTTTTTTTAGTGGTCGATCCCTCCGCAGGAGGGATTGACCACTAACTTAAAACTTAATACTCATGGCAGAAAAGACGGAGAAAGCCACACCGAAGAAGCTGAGAGACGCAAAGCGCAAAGGCCAGATAGCCAAGTCGCAAGACTTCCCCGCTGCCTTTACCTTCATGGTCTCGATGGCTGTAACACTCGGCATGACCGAGTTTCTCTACAACCACTTAGGGGAACTTCTTCGCAGCTGCTTTAACCTCGTCACCGAAGGCAATCTCCCTGGCGTCATCGCCGCGCTTTTTATGCAATCCTTCTACGTCATCTTTCTCTGTAGCATGCCCGTACTCCTCATTGTCGCCATGGCAGGCACTCTGGCCACATTTCTCTCCACAGGCCCCGTATGGGCGCCTGAGGTGTTTAAGTTCGATATCAAAAAGTTCAACCCAGTGGAAAACTTAAAGTCGAAATTCAAAATGAAAACCTTTGTCGAACTTCTTAAATCATGCTTAAAAATTTTTATTGCTGGTTGTATTGTCTACAAAGTGGTCCGTGGCAGCTTGCCAGAGCTTATTAACGCCGTCTCGCTCCCCCTGCTTCCTGCCATGCAAGTATTTGCTATTTTCCTCAAGCAAGTAATTACCTATGTGGGGATATTTTTTGTCATGATTTCCGTATTTGACCTCATCTACCAAAAACATGCCTTTGACAAAGATATGAAAATGGAAAAATTTGAGGTAAAACAAGAATATAAGGATACCGAAGGTGACCCGCTCATTAAGAGTAAACGAAAACAGGTTGCGCACGAAATTGCCTACCAAGAAGGGCCTGCTGCGGCTACTGCCCAGGCAAAGGCAGTGGTCACCAACCCAACAAATATTGCTATTGCCCTTGAATATGAGCGCACACGCGACCCCTGTCCTATCATTTTAGCCATGGGGCAAGGCCCGCTTGCAGAAGAGATTATTAGAGTTGCAGAAAAACATAATGTGCCTATAATACGAAATATCCCCCTAGCACATCAGCTGTGGGAAGAGGGAGAGATCTTTGAGTACGTCCCTGAAGATGTGTTTGAACCTGTAGCAGAGGTGCTCAGATGGGTTGCCTCTCTGCAAGAAGATACACATCCAGAATTATATAATCCGCTATAATAGAGTTATGAATAAGTTTTTTCTCAAAATACGCCAGGTACTCGATGGGGTAACTGCCAGACTAGGCGGTGATAGATCCCTTGAAAATGTCGCAAGAAGTAGTGATCTTGTCCTTGCCTTTGTGATTGTGTGCATTATTGCAATGCTCATCATCCCCATTCCTCCTGATATCATCGACATAATGATTGCCTTAAACCTGTCTTGCTCCATTGCGCTCCTCATGATTGCGCTCTATATTCCCAGCGCGGTACACCTATCCATCTTCCCATCGCTTTTGCTCTTCACAACGCTTTATAGGCTTGGTTTGAACATATCAGCAACGCGCCAGATTTTGCTCCACGCAAACGCCGGCCATATCATCTTTGCCTTCGGAAACTTCGTGGTGGGGGGCAACTTCGTGGTGGGCGGCGTCATCTTCTTAATTATCACACTTGTCCAGTTTATTGTGATTACGAAGGGTGCTGAGCGGGTAGCTGAGGTTGCCGCTCGCTTTACCTTGGATGCTATGCCAGGTAAGCAGATGAGTATTGACGCCGACATGCGAGCAGGCCTCATTGACAACAACCAAGCACGAGAGCGCCGCCTTGCCCTACAAAAAGAGAGCCAGCTCTATGGTGCCATGGACGGTGCCATGAAGTTCGTCAAAGGGGACGCCATCGCAGGTATTGTGATTACAACCATCAATATTATCGGTGGCCTTATTATTGGTATGGCACAAATGGGCATGGATGCTATGCAATCTGCCCATACCTTTTCCATCCTCTCTATTGGTGACGGTCTTGTCTCCCAAATCCCAGCGCTCCTTATCTCCATCACTGCTGGTATCGTCACCACACGCGTCTCCTCCGATAAGAAAGATACCAACCTCGGAAGTGAAATCTCAGGCCAGCTCTTTAAACAGCCCAAGGCCCTCATGATGGCCGCAGCTGTCATTATGGGCTTAGGCCTCATCCCAGGCTTTCCTATTGCTCCCTTTACCATTGTTGCTGCAGGCCTTGGCCTCTTAGGTTATGCTCTCTGGAGCAGTGAACAGCGAGAATCAGGCGCTGCTGGCCCTGGTGGCACCCCATCGGCAACTATGGAATCTGCTGCTACAGAAACCCCTGTGCGTGGCCATAAAGTGATCTCAGGGGGTGGCATCGATAGCTATGCGTTGACGCTTCCTGTAGTGATTGAAGTAGGAAAAAACCTCACTTCCGAAATCCAAAAGAGCGGCAAGGCAATAGGCTTTATCGATCAGATGATCCCTAAAATGCGACAGGCCCTCTATGCCGACCTCGGCGTTCGCTTCCCAGGCGTCCACGTGCGCACCGATTCGCCCAATCTCAGCCAGGATGAATACCTTATCCACCTCAATGAAGTGCCCATCGTTCGCGGAAAAGTGATAGAAAATTACTATCTTACTAACGAAACCGAAGAGAATCTAAAGAGATATAACCTACCTTTTACAAGTTATAAAAACTCACTAGGACTTCCTTCACTCTGGGTTGCGCCTAAGCATAAGGAGGTACTTGAAAAGGCAAATATTAAGCACTGGAATACCTTAGAAGTGATGATTTTACACCTGTCCCACTTCTTTAGGCATTACTGTGCCGAATTTTTGGGTATTCAGGAAATGAAGGCCATGCTGGAGTTTATGGAGAAATCGTTCCCAGACCTTATCCGTGAAGTCACGCGTCTTATACCACTCCAAAAAATGACAGATATCTTTAAACGCCTTGTGCAGGAGCAAATTTCGATTAAAGACCTTCGTACGGTGCTCGAGTCCCTTGGTGAATGGGCTCAGACCGAAAAAGACCCCGTGCTCCTTACGGAATATGTGCGCTCCTCACTCAAGCGCTACATTAGCTATCGCTACTCTCAAGGCCAGTCAGTCCTTTCAGTGTATGTCCTTGATCCTGAAATCGAAGACCTTGTGCGTGGCGCCATTAAGCAAACCTCTGCCGGCTCCTACTTGGCCCTCGACCCTGATTCCGTCCAGCTTATTCTGCAAGCTATTCGCACTACTGTTTCCACGCCACCTCCTGGCGGGCAGCAGCCTGTCATTCTTACGGCAATTGACGTGCGCAGGTTCGTCCGTAAACTCATCGAACTTGAGTTCCCAGAGATTTCTGTGGTTTCCTATCAGGAGATTGTCCCAGAGATCCGTATTCAGCCCCTCGGCCGCGTCCAGATTAAGTAATTGTATTTATTGGACTACGTCACTTGTTATGTGCGACCTACGGTCGCACATAACAAGTGACGTAGTCCAAAATTAGCAGACTGCTACACAACCTTTATGTCGGAATATGCCAAGGTACGAACGTGGTTTTTTTACGTGTATCTTTACTTCACAACCAAGAATAGAAAGATAGCGAAGTAACGTATCAGTACTAAAGGCAGAAAGCCTCCCCCCCACCAGCATAGATACTTTTGGCTGACTAATCCCTAAATTTTCGCTACCTGATTTGATTAAAATTATAATTTTGTGTATAGTAATAAGTAGCTAAAATGAGTAAAAAAAATTTATATTTATAACGTCCCTGAGTGAAGCGATGGGAGGTTGTAAAAATTCGGAGGTGCCTATGAACATAATAAAGTTCTTAGCATGTCGTGTTCTTGCTTTCATGGTACTATTTATGCCTTTACATGCTCAAGGGCAAGCACCTTATCCCCAACAAAGTGCTGTGCAATCCAGAGCTCCTTCCCAAATGCCTGTCCAAACTCCCCCCTCCTACTATAACTCACCTCAAACTAATCCCAATTACTACAAAGACTATTACAATAATTATTTTGCTGAGCCACCAGATTCCTATGACAATGATAACTCGCTCGTTTATCCCTACTACGACGATAACTATTATTATGATGACGGTGGCGGCTATTATGATGGCGGTTATTCCTATTACAGCCCTTATTACTACAATAACGGCTACAACCATTGGTGGCACCATGGGTGGCATAATGGAGGAAGAGGTCATCATCATGACGGAAGAGGTCATCATGGCGGCCATATGATGCACCATGGTGGTGGACATCACGGTGGTGGTGGGCATCATGGTGGCGGACATCATGGCGGCGGTGGGCATCATGGCGGAGGCGGACATCATCGTTAAACATCGATAAACTAGAGGTGCTTGCAAAATTCCGTTGGAGACAAAATTTGATGATTTTGGCGATGGGGGGAACCTTTTGCAAATTGACATACTCCCTCGAGTAGGCAATTTGCAAAAGGTTTTTTCCCAGCGACAAAAGCGCGAATTTTGACCCAAACCGGAATTTTGCAAGCATCTCTCTATTGACAAAAAAAATGATGATGTAAAAAATGCAATTTTTTGGTATGCTCATGCAGCTTATGCTTTTGCAGTTATTAATTTTTTATGATGAGGTGCTTGCAAAATTTTGCAAGTACCTCCTTGAAGGGATCAGATGAAACCTATTAAAAGCGAACGTTTGAAAAAGTTCGAAAGTGAACTCCATGACCTCGAAGAGTGGCTCAGGCTTGGGTTAGTTCCTAAAAAAGACGTAGATAAGCACAAAGATGAGATTCGTGCACTTCAAAGTAAAATTGAAGAAGAAAAAGAGCGTCTCCAGTTTCTTAAGGAAGGTGGAGAGAGCGAGGAGTACATCGCCCCTAAGCGTGGTGCTCAGAAAGGGGCATATAGTGAAATGCCAACGATTCCTGATGTAGAAGCAGGAGAAACAAACTCTGGCATGACTGAGGGCGGCTCTGGCATGCATACCTATGTCACTGAAGAGACCAACTACGAAGAAGAGACTGACGAGGAGTACTATACCACCGTTGAACACCAAGGCGTCGAAAAAGCTGAAGAAGAAGGCGCTGAGGAAGAGGAAGATGAGGAGGAAGATGAGTCCTATTTCAGCGAAAAAAATCGCTGGCGTCGTGGCGGCATCGTCGACCCCGATGCCGACGAGTGGTAAAGACACAAGTCTGTATTTTCACATCCCTTTTTGTTCCCATAAGTGCCCCTATTGCCATTTCTATGTAGTGGCAAATAAGCAACCATTACAAAAACAGCTCATTGAGGCACTTATGGGTGAGCTTGCAATGTACAAGGAGTACTTCACGGGCAAAAATATCGTGTCAGTGTATTTTGGTGGAGGCACTCCTACGCTTTTTGCTCCAGAACACCTTGCAAGGATTCTCGATTATATACAACCACCCTCAGGTTGCGAAATCACCATCGAAGCCAATCCCACTGAAATTACTCAAGAGATGCTCTCTGCCTTGAAAAAGTTAGGGATTAATCGGCTGAGTATCGGGGTTCAAAGCTTTGCCGAGGGCGAGCTTAAACAACTCGGACGCAAACACAACCGAGCTGCAGCCAAAGATGCTGTTCTTTTAAGCCATGCCATTGGATTTAAAAATATCTCTATTGACCTTATGTATGATGTCCCTGGCCAAACCTTAGAAAGCTTTCAAGAAAGCATAGATTGCGCATGTGCACTCCCCATTACCCATCTATCGCTCTACAACCTTACTATTGAGCCGCACACGGGTTTTGCCAAAAAAGAGGCGACCCTTCGTACAATGATGCCTGGAGAAGCTATAAGCACGATCATGTATACTACGGCGATTAAACGCTTAGAGATGCAGGGCCTGAAACAGTATGAAATTTCTGCATTTGCACGAGATGGGCTCCTTTCGCGCCATAACACAGGCTATTGGATCGGACGGCCATTTTTGGGCTTTGGGCCCTCTGCCTTTAGCTTTTATGATAACAGGCGCTATCGTAATATTGAGAGCCTCACACGCTATGCTAAAATAATACAGGCTGCAGCCTCTCCAGTCGATTTTGTTGAAGAGATCTCGAATGAAAAAAGACAGCGCGAGCTTCTGGTATTACACCTGAGGCTCCTTGCAGGAGTCCCTCTTTGTCGTTTTTCACTTGAAAAAGAAACCGAAGAAAATCTCGCCAAACTCACTACCGATGGGCTTGTTATGGTATGTGGTAGTGATGAAAACAAACGGCTTGTCCTTACTGCTAAGGGAAGACTGTTTTATGATTATGTGGCGTCAGAATTGATATAGGCATCGACCTATCTGCCGCGAAGCGGCAGATAGGTCGAGGAAACAATCTGAGCGTATTTATCAATTATTCCAAATTCCCGTGCCCGAGCCCGCATATGCATCAGGCTAAGACCATAGCTCTCACAGGCTTTGGCACATTTTTTAACAGGGAGAGCTGCAGGAGAGGGCTTACAGAGAGAGCTTGTCAGAGGCGTGTGGGGTGCTAAAGGCATTGGTAATAAAGGTCTGGGCAGAGAGATTAGAGAGAAAGCTAAGGGATTATTATGGGCTTATAAGAAGCACTAAAAATGCATCAAACATCCCAAACCGTCGCGGGTCTCTGCAGCTCTCCCTGTAAAAAAAAGCAGCCCAGGCCATAAACACCAACACCCCAAGCACCCCTAACGCCTCTGACAAGCTCTCTCTGCAGCTATTCTCCTGTGGCTCTCCCTGTAAAAAAGTAGCCATGGCTTATATTAACTATAACGTTTATTTTGCTAAAATCCTTAGCCTGATGCGTATACACGAAGCGACATTGAAGGGCAAGGGGACAATCAAAATTGCCGATTGCGGCCACTTTTCAAGACACCAAAAAACGGCACCAAATCAGCAAATGTCGATTTGCGGCCGCTTTTCCAACCATCAAAAAGCGGCACCAAATCAGCAAATGTCGATTTGCGGCCGCTTTTCTAGCCATCAAAAAGCGGCACCAAATCGACAAATGTCGATTTCTATGAGCGCAAAACCAGTTAGGCCCATTTGCAGCTTGTTGTTGCCCTTCAGGCAACAATGTGGAGTCATTATTTACCGCAACACATATACCCTAAGTAGAAACGTCCGATCCATTTTTTTGTTGTATACCCTATGATTTTCAAGGAGCGTAAAATAGGGAGAAAAAAGACTGTCTAACTCACTCTCAGTCCAAAGAGCAAAATACCTCAATGTACCTGTTTTTGTTGGGTCTTCAAATCCCTCATTCTCCCCTTCTATAAAACTTACAAAAAATATGCATTGTGGCTTTAGAAGTCGAGAAATTTTTTGAATTTGTAAAGGCAGATCATCTTTTGGTAGGTGAATCAAAGAAGATATGCCAATGATGGTATCGTATTGATACTCTATATGACGTTAACTTATTAAAAACACTGCAGGCTTTCCTTTGAGAGCGAGCGGCTGCATGGTTTTCCACGCTGCTACTGATTTTGAAATAACGCCTTGAGTCGGTAGAGTGATGTCCCATACTACGCATACTCTTGTAGTATCATGTAAAGTGCGGAGCATCTCTTGCAAGAGCACATCATTTCTATAAGGCGTCTCAATAAAAATTTGTGTCGCGCCGGTGCGTTTTGCCTCTGCTTCTTTTGCTTTTATGGCCTTCACGCGCTCCTCAGCATGCTTTGGCAAATATCCATGAAAGGAAAAATGCTGCCCTGAAAAGCCTGAGAGCTGCAAAGCCATAATGATCGAACATGGCCCTACAAGGGTGTGTACGGTAATGTGGTGCTCATGTGCAAGGGCTACAAGAATAGCCCCAGGATCAGCAATAGCAGGTAGACCCGCATCTGAGATGAGCCCCACAACGAGACCACTTTTCAGCGGTTCGAGTAAGGCTTTGAGATCTTCCTTTTTTGTATGCTCATTTAAAAGCCACACAGGAGTCTCTTGAAGAGGTTTCTTAAGCTTGAATCGCTTAAGAAACCTGCGTCCCTCTTTCTCGCTTTCAGCAATAATGCCATCGAGTGTTTGCACAACATCATGCACACTTTGCGGAAGGAGCGTAAGATGACTTGTTGCATCGTCATTTAAGACGTTAGGCAAAAGATAGAGCATACGTTCTTATGCGTATGCTGCATCATCGTCATCATCGTCATCATCGAAATCGTCGTCATCAAAATCATCGTCAAAATCAGCATCGTCGAAATCGTCTTCGAAGTCTTCGTCTTCCTCATCGTCGACTTCTTCTTTTTTAAGCAAAATTTCCATTAACATAATTTTCTCCTTTAATTATCGAGCCACACAGGCTTCACGATGCAAAATATTGTCCTATACTGCTGACATTTTTGCAAGAGGCTTTTCTGCATTTTGGAATCAACATTTGACGTATTTCAGTATTTACGGTATAATAAAGCTGTAACAACAATGGAGCAAGATATTATGAGACACATGCAACACCATAAAAAAGAAGATACTGTACGGCTTACCATTGATTTTCCCGCTGAGCAACATGCCTATCTGAAAATGCTAGCAGCGCAAAAGGGAATCAGTATGCGTCAATATGTTATTGAGTCTCTCTGCGAAAATATTGAGAAGCAAGATGCCAAACATATTGATCTCAGTGAGAATAAGTTCAAGAAAGCCTTAAATAAAGTACTGAGAGAAAATGACGATGTACTGCAGCGATTAGCTAGTAAATAATGGAATATCTGACAATTGAACAGGTCATCTTGCTTCATGACGAAATGATCAAAAGATATGGTGGAATGCCGGGAATCCGAGATAAAAACCTGTTGTATTCTGCTGTAGACGCGCCTAGAACAGTATTATTTGAGCAAGAGATGTATCCTTCTGTCTACCAAAAAGCTGCGGCATACTTGTATCATCTTGTGTGTAATCATCCTTTCTACGATGCTAATAAAAGAACCGGTTATGCGGCCACACTTGTCTTTTTGGAAGTGAATAACGTAAAAACAACCTTCAAAAAAGAGGATCTTGAAAATCTTGTCATTGCAGTGGCACAAGGCAAGGAAACAAAAGAAAGTATATTAAAATTTTTAATTAACAATCACTAATGTAGCTTTCAGCGCTAGTCTCTCCAGTGTGAGCTCTTCATCCTGGGAAGAGTTTTTTAGCTCGACTTCAGTGGCATCAATTGCAATAAGCGCTTTTTTACATGCCTCAAGCCCATATTGCAAAGCAAGATCAAAATGGCGATCAAAAAGCTTGCCACGAAGCTGCGGCATCGTAGCTCGTATCTCTTCACGAGACATGCCGCCGGCATGCATAGAAACCAACCTGAGTGCCGATTGCATCTGACTACGAAGTCCACGCAGCGTCTGAAAAACATGAAACTCACTCTCTTGTATGCCTCGAAGCACTCGCACTACGGCCTGAGCATCCCTTACGAAAATAGCGTCGCAAAGCTGCCATACAGTCCCTTGTGGCGAGGCCGGAATCACTACCTCCAAATCGGCTACCGTAATCACTTCCCTCTCCAAACTGTATACAAACAGCTTTTCAAGCTCCTGACGCAGTACAAAACGATCACTACCAAATTCTTTAGCCAAAAACTGCACAGCCTCAGGCTGTATATTTCTCTTTTCTCGGCGGCAACGCCACACAATCCACTCTTCAATAGCCCCCCGCTTCTCCCACGGCTTTGGCTCGGGGATATCGATATGGAGTAAAGAGGCTTGGATTTTTTTATAAAACGGCGCAGGCAACTCTGTCGTCAGGCAAATCATGTTATCTCTTACACATGCATCCCACCCACTTTCCTCCATAAAACGTTCAGGATAGTTAATAATGGTAAGTGGCGTTTCTGCAAAAAATGCGAAATCACTGCCTCCACTATAGAGCCTCTCTTCACTTACCTGTCGTATCACGAGATTTTCTACTTTTTTTCTCAAAAGATCGATACATAGTGAGCAGCACTCATCTAGCTCAAAAGCCTCTTTGCATTGCATAAGAATGCAGCGAGGAAACACCGTGTATGTGCTAAGCGCCCGCTCCAGCTGCACCCAGGATTTAAAAATAATTTTTACACTATTGTCTTGCATTTTTTGCGCCATTTTGATACAATTAGTTTAACATTATAGCGCCGCTACCGCAGCATTGTGCTGATAGGAGCGTGTAAGCTATTTTTACGCAATGTGCGACTTTTTGCTGTTGTTGCCCCTCAAGCAACAATATCGGGGTCAACATCTGACCCTCGTAAGTCGAACATCGCGCTATTTTTGTCATATGCAATTTTCCGCAAGAAAAATTGCATATGACGTATCCATTATGAAACTTTGGCTTAAAATTGTACTAGCAATCGTTTGTGGGGTGATAACTGGCCTCATACTTGGTCCTAAAGCAAGTTATTTGAAACCGATAGGAACGCTGTTTCTTAACTTGCTGCATATGGTAATCGTACCGCTCATCTTTGCTTCCATGACCTGTGCCATTGCCAACACCACCAATCGTAAGCAACTCGGCCGTGTAGGGATAACTACATGCGTTTTATACGCTATCACTACCCTCCTTGCCATAGGGTTTGGGTTTGTCTTTTCAAGTTGGCTTGAGCTTGGTAAAGACCTTCATTTTACCACAACCGTAGCCATGCAGGCAAAAGAAATTCCGCCATTTAGCGATCTTCTGCTTTCCATAGTCCCCAAAAACCCCATTCAAAGCTTTGCCGATGGAAATATTCTGCAGATTATTATATTTGCGATCTTTCTGGGTGTATGCATAAACTTAGTCCGTGAAAAGGCGGCTCCTCTCCTGCACGTCATCGAGGCGCTCTCTCAAGTGATGTTTCGTATGACATCGCTCATCATGTCCTTATCCCCTTTCGGTGTCTTTGCGCTGATGGCATGGGCTGTGGGCTCCTTTGGCGCTCATGTACTGCTCCCTGTGTTTGAATTCCTGATAAGCTACTATGCAGCAAGCCTCATCTTTTGTGCAGTTGTCTATTGTGGCATCCTGTTTTTCCTAGCGCGCCTATCCCCACTGCCCTTCTTTGCTGGTATGACGGAAGCCATTGGGACGGCTGTTTCAACGTGTTCTAGTGCCGCTAGCCTTGCGGCAAATATCCAATGCGCCACTTCAAAGCTGGGTATTTCAAAAAATCTCGCCTCTTTTGTGCTCCCTCTTGGCTGCTCTCTGAACATGAATGGCTCTGCGCTCTTTCAGGTCATGGGCGCCCTTTTTATTGCCCAGGCGTATGGCATTGAGCTGCACATGCAACAGCTTATAGTACTCGCAACATCGGTCATTTTAGCAACTCTGGGAACTGCAAGTATTCCTGGCGGTGGTATTATTATGCTCTCCATTGTCTTTGCATCCGTCGGGATCCCCTTAGAAGGCATTGCCATCTTGGCAAGTATCGATCGCCTTCGTGACATGGCAACCACGACGCTGAATATTACCGGTGATACGGTCTGTGCCATCCTCGTTGCCAAACAAGAGGGCGAGCTCGATGAGGCACTCTATTACGGCCAAAAAGAACTGTCTATCGAACAGTCACTTATCACCGAGCAACACTCCTAAACATATGTCTACACAATCAACCTATCAACTTACTCGGCATCCTGTGGGGACGCTGCGCGAAATGTGGGCGATTTCTTGGCCTCTCATGATGGGCTTTTTATCTGGAAGCCTGATGTTCTTTGCTGACCGCTTCATCCTAGCTCATGCGTCGACGCAGGCTATGAACGCAGCAGCCAATGCCGGCCTTACTGTCTGGATGTGCCTGATGCTGCCCTTAGCAGTTGTCGAAACTGCAGAGATATTTGTAGGGAAAGCCAATGGACAAGGCAGCTTACATCAAGTCGCAACCCCCGTATGGCAGATGCTGTGGCTTACCCTCATGATCACCCCCATCTTCTGGATAGGTGGGCACCTGCTCGGCCCCCTCCTTTTTGCAAATACAGGCAATACAGAGCTCGAATTGGACTATTTCATCACGCAGCTCTACTTTGCCCCCTGCCTTGTTGGCTTTATGACTGTCTCGAGCTTTTTTATTGGTATCGGCCGCATGCATATCGTTACTATCGCCATGATCGCTGGTAATCTCTGTAATATTGCTCTCGACTGCCTCTTCGTGTTTGGCTATAATATGAGTAGTTATGGTGCCGCCCTGGCAACAGGTATCTCGGAGTGCCTGCAGCTCCTCTTTTGCCTGTCATGCTTTTTGTCCAAAAAAAACCGCAGTACATATAAAACTTCAAATTTTAAGTTTGATTTTTCGCTCTTGAAAGAATTTCTTCGTATAGCTCTGCCTTCAGGCATTGGCCGGATGAATGAGCTTATTGCGCATGTGCTCTTCTTTCGTATTCTGATTATGGCAGGTGGGTATACGATGACCTGTGCAACCGTGGTTCAAAGCCTGTATTTACTCATGGGATTTATCATTGACGGCCTTGCAAAAGGGTCTGCAGCTGTGGTTTCGAATATTTTTGGCGCGGAAAAACTCGAGCTTCTTCCAAAAGTGGTGCGCTCGGCTATGAAGCTCCATAGCATCCTTTTTGTATGTATCTTTGCCCTACTCTTTACCTATAGTGATACGATTGCGACATGGTTTTTCTCCTCTGACGAGGCATTTTTGGCAGAAAATCCTGACTTTCTTGCAACCCTCAGGGCTGCAGCGTTATGGATGTCATGTTATTTTCTCTTTGACGGCTATGCATGGGTCATGTTTGGCATCTTTACGGCTGCCAAAGATACCAAATTCGTCATGTACGTCAATGCGCTCTGGAACTGGCTAGGCTATATTTTGCCTGTGTATCTTATTATCAGCGTCTATCACTACAATGCTGACAGCGCCTGGATGTGCCTTGCTTTCTATAATGCCGCCATTGTACTCACCTACTATACACGCTACCGACTCAAAATTCGCACGCAAATAGCTACTCAAGAGGTGGCTATTGCATGAGGAAATACCACTGTCTTGCCCATGCAGAGTATACTGATCCCGAAGGGTTCTCTATTACCACCATACGCCCAGAAGATAAAGAGCCTATTCGATGCTGGCGCAACAGCCAGATGGCCATTCTCAGAAGCTATGAACCCATAAGTGCGACCGATCAAGAACACTATTTCGATACGGTAATCACCCCCTCTTTATTACAAGGGGTGATTCAAGAAAGGCCCAACCAGATTCTATTTAGCTTTTTTTTGCAAAACACCCTGATTGGATATGGTGGGCTTACTCATATCGACTGGCATGCAAAGCGCGCCGAACTCTCCGTTCTGCTTGACCCTCGTTTTAAAGAAGGTAGCGATGACTTTGCCCACTATTTTCGAGTATTTATTCGATTGGTCTTGCAGGTACTCGAAGAGCTAAATTTTCGAAAGCTTACCGCTGAAGTGTATGATTTTAGAACACACGTTATTTCTATTTTAGAACACTCCAAATTCCAGCTTGAAGGCCACTTGAAAGACCATGTATACAAGGCAGGCGCCCTCCATGATGCCTATTTGTATGGATTATGGATGCGCAAAAAGCAAAACGATGGTAAGCAAAACTACGGTGTGCTGGTGACGAGTATTTCAAGAAAAGTGCCTCTTCTCGAGACAGTGAGGCGTGCCATACAGAAATCTACCACCTTCACCACTCTTCATGGGCAAGATGCCAATGCCAATGTAGTAGGGCGCTATTTTGTAGACTATTTTTGGCACAGTCCTCACCTCGAGGCGCTTTCGGTAGAGAGTGTTATTGCCTACTGTCAAGAGCACCACATACGAGCAATTATTCCTACACGAGATGCAGATCTCAGCTTTTTTGCAGCACATGTGCCGAAACTCCAAGAAGCTGGTATCACTGCCCTTGTATCGCCCCTTTCCAGTGTCGCCATCTGTGCAGATAAAATGGCCTTTGCAGAGCACCTTACGGCCCATAACTTGCCTGCCATTGCCACCTATGACTCCCTGGAGCGGTGCCCCTACGATGACATCATTGTCAAGGAGCGCTATGGAGCCGGGGGCAAATGCGTGCGCAGTACAAAAGCAAGTGCTATACCCAAAATGGAGTGCCCAATTTTTCAGCCATATATAGAGGGCCGTGAATATAGTATAGACCTGTATGTAGGGCGTCAAGGGCAGCTGCATGGGGTTGTAGCGCGCACGCGTGATCTTGTCGAGCATGGTGAGTCCCAAGTGACGACTACCCTGCATGCAGAAAAGCTCGAAGCCTTAGCTGCACGATTTGCTTCGTGTATAGAGCTATATGGACCTGCTGTGCTCCAGGTTATTGTGGGAAGTGATGGCGAGGAGCATATTGTCGAGTGCAATCCACGCTTTGGTGGGGCGTCCACTGCTTCTTATGCCGTAGGACTTGAAAGTTTTTACTGGTTTGTGGTTGAATGCGAAACAGGGACACTGGCAGGGCATCCTTTTGTGCGAAAACAGCAGGATATACGCCAAGTGCGAACTCCCTTAGATAGAGTATTCACTTTATATGCATGAAATTATTATTGGCAACATCACCATAGGCAAAGACCATCCGCCCTGTATTGTAGCGGAGATGTCGGGCAACCACAATCACAGCCTTGAGAGAGCCCTGCAGCTCGTGGACAAGGCAGCAGAAAGTGGCTGCCACGCCATAAAACTACAAACCTACACCCCTGACACTATGACGCTCAACATAAAGAGCGGTCCTTTCTTCATCCAAAATCCTAAAAATCCCTGGGCTGGTGAGTCGTTGTATGAGCTCTATGAAAAGGCGGCAACGCCTTGGGAGTGGCATGCAGCGCTCTTTGATAGAGCAAAAGAGAAAGGACTGATTGCCTTTAGTACGCCCTTTGATGCTACAGCTGTCGATTTCCTCGAATCTCTTGCCGTCCCCTGCTATAAGATTGCTGCTAATGAAATTCTCGACCATCCCCTTATTGCCCGTGTAGCTAAAACAAAAAAACCGCTCATCCTCTCAACAGCAGGTGCTACGTTAGGTGAAATTGATGATGCCGTACGGCTGGCTCGCCAGCATGGCTGCCAAGATCTTATCCTTTTACGAGGCGTCAATACCTATCCCGCCCCTGTGGAGGCCATGCACCTAAGGACGCTACCACACCTTGCGAGTGCCTTTCAGTGCGCTGTAGGCCTCTCCGATCATAGCCTCGGCATAGGTGCAGCCATCGCAAGCATCGCCTACGGCGGCCGCCTTATCGAAAAACATATCACCCTATCGCGCTCTGAGGGGGGTGTGGATAGTGGATTTTCATTAGAGCCTCATGAATTTGCTGCCCTCACACAAGCGGTCAAAGAGGCCTTCCTTGCAGAAGGCAAGGTGAGCTATGGCATGCAAGCTATAGAAGAGCCCTCCTATGTCCATCGACGCTCGCTCTATTTTGTCAAAGAAATGAAGGCCGGCGATATTATCATGAGTGAACATATCCGCGCTATTCGCCCAGGAGGTGGGCTGCATCCGAAGTATCTAAAAACTATTATGGGCAAAATTGTTGCCCGTCATGTGACGGTCGGCACTCCTGTCAGTTGGGAGCATGTGTTATGCGAGTAGAGATATTTATTCAGGCAAGAATGGGCTCGACAAGGCTTCCAGGCAAGGTTATGATGCCAGTATTAGATAAGCCCTTGCTCGAATACCAGCTTGAAAGACTTGCCCGCGTACGAGGAGTTGATGGCATTGTAGTTCTAACGACAAATCATCCTCATGAAGAGCCCATTGTCAGGCTCGCAGAAAAATGCAAGGTGCACTGCATCCGAGGTCCTGAAGAGCATGTTCTCGAGCGCTTTCACCTTGCTGCTAAACAGCGAAAAGTCGATGCCATAGTGCGCAGCACTGCCGACTGTCCTCTCATAGATCCTGCTCTTATAGATACTGTGATCACCACCTTCAAAGAGGCAGCTCCTGATATTGATTATGTATCTAACACAATAGAGAGAACCTATCCGCGAGGCATGTGTACTGAGATTTTTTCCATGCGCGCTTTAGAATACACCTACGAGCATGCGAGGACCAAGGAAGATCACGAACATGTTACCCTCTTTATGTATCAGCACCCCAGGCTCTTTCGGCTAAAAAATGTGAGGGGCAACGAAAACCTCTCCAATCTTCGCCTTACTGTCGACACACAAGAAGACTTTATGCTTATTGAACACATTTTGAAGGAGCTCTATCCACAAAAGCCAGATTTTTCTTTAGACGATATTGTGAGAGTCCTCAAGGCACATCCTGAATGGCTTACAATCAATGCGCACATCGAGCAGAAGCGAGTGTAGTGTAATGCATCATCCCTTGCCACCCTCTGACGAGGGTGGCAAGGGATGATGCAAAAAATTACCAACATCCTCGGTAAACCTAATTGCCGTGCCCGAGCCCGTGCCCGTGTCCATGCTGTTACCAACAAGTCTAAAAAATGCCTCTACATGACTTCTAGAAGTAAGAACTAACGTCTTTGGCGATAAGAGAAAAGAGAGTTTAAAGGAGAGCACGGAGATGACGCAGGATCTTAGGGTTGTGGCAGTTACAAGTTGTGGGGACTTTTTTTTACAGGGAGAGCCACAGGAGAAAGCTTACAGAGAGAGCTTGTCAGAGGCGTGTGGGGTACTTGGACGCGTTGGTGAGAAAGGTCTGGGTAATGGGGAGATGAGAGAGAAAGCTGAGGGATCATTATGGGCTTATAAGAAGCACTAAAAATGCATCGAACATCCCAAATCGTCGCGGGTCTCAGCAGCTCTCCCTATAAAAAAAGTAACCCAGGCCATAAACACCAACACCCCAAGCCCCCCTAACGCCTCTGACAAGCTCTCTCTGCGGCTATCTCCTGCGGCTCTCCCTGTAAAAAAAAGCAACCATAGCTTGTGTTTGCTATAACGTTTGTTATATGGAAGAGCAACAATAGTCCCTCGCCTGCTTCAGAAGCTGATTGATGGTACTGCGCTGCTCGTCGGTCATGTTAGGATTGCAAAAGAGCCTCGATGCAATGGTAATAACGCGAATAAGATTTTCTTCTTGCCTAAGAGATTCTCTCGTGATGAGCGGCCTTAGCTGTTCGATGTATCCAGCAATCTGCGTGGTGCTGAGATGGTGCACCCCATGAGTGACTGCGATATCGACCGAAGAATACGAACGTGACATTTGACGCAGTGCATCCACATGGATAGCGCGCTCGAGATCTTGCATCAACTGAATCACTTCAGCTCGCCCAATACCATACTCATGAGGATCAAAAGTAAGCGCAAGAGGCGGTATGAACGCAAGAGCAGCAGCAACATCCCTGTGATATCCTTGAATTCCATTATTAATACATTGTGTCAGAGATGTGATAACACTAGGCGATGGTGAATAGGATGCAAGATTTGGTGGTCTTGTGGTACCAAACTGCTGGATAAGTTGTGCCAGGCTTATGCGGTCCTCTAGACTCATTGCACCGGGACTCCTTACTGCTGATATAATAGCAGCTGCTTGATCAACCGCATCCGTATACTCGATAGCACCACAACCCACCTTTGCTATCAATTCTTGAAATTTTCCAAATACAAAAGTTGCCACGTAGAGATGCTTGAGCTCAGCTTGCTTCTTGGGCGTTTGGGTTTCCCTATAGACACGTGCAATAGCTGTAGCAATTTGAGTTGGTGTTGTATGCAGCGGCACATATGTCTCTTTCCCATTACGCCTCATTTTATATCGATGAGCAATGCGAAAATTCTCAAACGCAGCTGCAATACGCCCAGGCTGTGCACAACGAAGTCGATCCTCTAACACAGATTGACCCAAAGAAGGATCGTTGATATCAGTAGGCAAATTGCCCTTACGCCGGCGGGTTCCGGCAGCGCGCTTTGCATTGAAATCGACCTCAGTATTGAGCTGCGAGACCATATTACGAATATTCAACATGTCAGCCGTTATTGTATCCAATACAAGCTGTAGCCTACGATATCGACGACTCCCCTTACACGGCCCACTCGACACTTCTGATAAAGTACTCGCACTTACAGTATTTGGAGAATTCTCTGGTACAAAGCTCGAAGAGCAGCTCGAAAGAGAGCCTGAATAATTTGTAATTGATGGAATTATAGACATAATATCACCTATTAAGTTATATATTTGTTTTTATTTACGTAATAATATCATATACAACAATAAACTAGCAATGTGAATTTTTTGTTAATTTTTTGTTTGATGAGTATAAAATACTTACAATTAAAAATAATATTTGTATATAATGAAGAAAAATACTGTAGAAACATTAATAGAGGAGATATATTATGGCAACGCAGGGAATAGGAAGAACACAAGGTATAGGTGATACATCAGGATTGTCTAACGTGCAACAACGTCAGGGACATATGCCAGGCCATCGCTCAATTACTAACAATACTCATATTGGGCCACACTATGCCTGTACTTCTCCTGCATTCCAACAAGCAGCGACTCTTAGTCGGGCATTGGATAATGCTATTGCCGCTGCCTTTGATGCAGAAGGTGAATTCGAACCAGGACCTCTTACGCCGCAAGCTCAAGCTATGTCCAGCGCTCCACCCCAACAATATCGCTTTATCCCTGCTATACAACCACAACCACAGTTTCGCTTTATCCCAGCCACATCTGCACAACCTTCAAGAACTCCCGTTCCCCAAAACCAACGTGGTATAAACAGGGCCGAGTTAGAAGGCGTTGTTGCTGCCGATCTCGCAGAAGAACAAGAAATGCATAATCTTACTACAGCAACGCAAAATCACGTGCAAAATGCACAAAATGCCTCAGCTCTTGCACGCATCAAATATCAAGGTATGGTACGAATGTGTGACACTTTTAACATAGAGTGCCCAACTGTAACAGACCCTGCAGGTGCGGCCTTTCCTAACGTACAGCCATTCTACGAACAAGCTGCACAGGCTCAAGAAAAGGCTTTAAAACTCGTAAGGGAAAATAAATATCCTCAAGCCCGCCAAGCCTTTCGTGAAGCACAAGCACTCGCAGAGCAAGCTCAAGCACAACTCGCAAGAGTAGAGGCTGGATGGACAGTACTTGACCAAATACGAACTCATCACGATAATCGTAACACTGCACGAACAGAAGTAAACACTATACAAGCTTCGTGTAATGAAGCTACTACGCTTGCCAATACAATCATGCGGCGATTTCCTCGTACCTCTAATGCATATGGAGCAGCGCAAGAAGCCATGAACACAATAACTCGTATAAGACGAGAAGCACCAAATTCTCTTCGAAATATAGAAACACAAGAGCAAAATGCAAGAAGAGCGGCCAAGGCAGGCAGTTCTCAAGGTGTCCGTTCAGCAACTAATGCTAGCCAAGCAGCATCTCGTTCTATTACATCACATATGCAAGAAGCACAGAATATTGTCCGAGATCTCAGATTCGTGCTTGAGCAGCCCAGATAAACGATATAATCTTACGCCATGTGCGACTTTTCCTGACGGAAAAGTGCACATGGCGAAAATAGCGCACATAGTGCCAATACATCTAACGCGATGTGTGACTTATTGGCTGTTAGAATTGTACAAGGGGATGGTCGCCTAACCCAGGGCGTTGCCCTTCCATGTAACAGATGCGATCCCCTGTTATTTGTAGATAGGTGCTGCGATGCAGCGGTGGAACTGAGCTGTTGCAATTGTCGCCCTTCAGGCGACCTTGTGGGGATGGTCGCCTAACCCAGGGCGTTGCCCTGGGTTATACATATTTCGGTCCTTCGGACCTTAAAAAAAGTCTTTTAGCTTAGGAAGCTGTTTTGTGCTGCGCCTGAAGCTCGCGCATCTCTTTCATCTCTTCTCTGTCTTCTTCTTCGCTATTATCTAATGGAATAGCATAGACATCAGTTTGATCTTCCTGGTCCTCAATTTTAAGAGGCCGCTTTTCCGGTGGTGTTCGGGCAGGTGCCTTGAGAGCACAGCTTCCAAGAAACAGGCAGCAAAAACCAGTTATGAGTATGCTTGTACACAATTTTTTTATCATAATTTCCCTCAGCGTGTTTCGCTGCTACCGCAGCTCTGTTTTTTTACCCGTTTCCCTAACCCCACGTTCCGCTCGGCCCGCGCGCGCCGCGCGCGGCCTTCACTGCACGCGGGGCTAGAGCCGCATTTCGCCACTACCGTGGCTCGGTTCTGATTGGTTACAAGTTTCTTTAAGTTGACACCACTCCAGCCTTAGCCTGATGCGTATGCGCTCCACGCGGGGCTAAGGGATCGTTAAGAAATAACTCGTACATTTGAGAGGGGATTATAGCAAATTACCCTCTGCGCCTCCTTGCTTGAAGATATTGCCTTGTAATATCTCCTGCGCAAGATCGGCGCAGAATTTAATTCACTCTAACACCCTCTGAAAAGTACGATTTATTCCTTAACGATCCCTAATGAATTCCACCGCTGCCGCATACGCATCAGGCTAAGGAATATTAGCATAACAAACGTTTCAACTAGAAACATAATCTGCCATATGCAATTTTCCGTAGGAAAATTCGCATATGGCATCTTTGTCTACTGCCCTGAGCTTGCAAGGGGCAGTAGTGTGTTCGTATTCGTATTCACCCCCGCATTTGCCGGAGGAGCATCTGGCTTCTGCGTATCCTGCTGCGACTTACCCTTTTCAGTTGCACTCACAAGACGTTTTCGCTTCTCCTCAGTATTCCACTCATGTTTCATCATTTTTTGGATATCTTCAGCATCAAGGGTTTCAAATTCGAGCAACATCTCCGTCATCAGCTCTACGATCTCTTTATATTCACGCACAATAGTCAAAGCACGCGAATACGCCTCATCAAGAAGCCTTCTCACCTCATTGTCAATCTCTTGTGCCGTCTTTTCCGAATAGCGTTTTTCGCGATAGCCTGCCCCGCCAAGGTACTGCCCCGATTCCGTACGCTCATCATACGTCACCGTACCAACAGCCTCGCTCATGCCCCACTCACAGACCATATTGCGTGCAAGCTGCGTTGCCCGCTCAATATCTTGCTTGGCACCACTTGAAATATCATGCACAAAGACTTCTTCAGCAGCACGTCCACCCATGAGCACTGCAAGCTGATCGAGAAGCTCGCTCTTCCAATAACTTACACGATTCTTCTTCGGTAAAAACATCGTCGAACCAAGAGAAAATCCTCGAGGAATAATCGTCACCTTGTCAAGAGGCTCACCATGCTTAACAGTAGCGCCTACAACAGTATGACCCGACTCGTGATATGCTGTCGTTTTCTTTTCTTGTGCGTCCAGCTCCATATTGCGTCGCTCTTTACCATAGAGCACTTTATCTCGTGCCTCAACAATATCCTGATCCGTCACACAGGAGCGTCCCTTTCGCGCTGCTAAGAGGGCTGCCTCATTTAAAAGATTACTCAAATCCGCACCAGAACAGCCTGGAGTACTTCGTGCAAGGATCATTAAATCCACAGAGTCATCAAGCTTAATCTTACGTGCATGCACTTTTAAAATTTCATAGCGCCCTTTAATGTCAGGAAGTGGAATAAATACTTGCCTATCAAAGCGACCAGGACGAAGAAGTGCCTTATCAAGCACATCTGGACGGTTAGTAGCCGCAATAATGATAATTCCCTCATTCGTATCAAAGCCATCCATTTCCACAAGCAGCTGGTTGAGTGTCTGCTCGCGCTCATCATGGCCACCACCAAAACCTGCCCCACGATGCCGCCCTACGGCATCAATCTCATCCATGAAAATGATGCAAGGCGCATTCTTCTTTGCCTCTTCAAACATTTTTCGGATACGGCTTGCGCCCACACCCACAAACATCTCTACAAAGTCAGAGCCCGAAATAGAAAAGAAAGGACAATCCGCTTCCCCAGCCACCGCTTTGGCAACTAAGGTCTTACCCGTTCCTGGTGGTCCAATACAGAGCACACCCTTAGGGATTCTGCCACCGAGCGCTGTAAATTTTTGCGGGCTTTTTAAAAACTCTACCACCTCTTGCAGCTCTTCAAGGGATTCATCGATACCAGCAACATCTTTAAAGGTGACCTTTGCCGACCCCTTTGGATAGAGTTTTGCAGGTGATTTGCCAAAATCCATTGCCGATGTCCCAAGCCCTCGCATCTGCTTGGAAAAAAGAAAATAAAGAGCCAGCAAAATGAGGAAGACAGGCACAACACTTAAAAATACCCCATAATAGTTAGGAGCAAGCTCTTCACTCTTAAATGTGCGCTCGAGTACTTTATTCAATGGCTGGTCCGGCGCTTTAAAAATAGCCCCACGATTTGCGTCAAAAGAAGTCCATTCATCCTTTTCCGTCATAAACCACTGATGGAAAATCTCAGGATCTTGCTTTTCTAATGATCGAGTTGTTAGCTCCTGATTGTTGAAAAACCAAATAACTTGAGTAACAGCTTGTCGTGCCGTTTCGAGCTGCGTTTTATTATCGTCGATTTTTTGGATAAGTTGATTATAACGACTCAGCGTCTCGCCATAGCCGCGCACCGATCGAAGCTCTCTTAGGCGTACATGATCCTCAACAACACCAAGCTTTGCAGTACTATTTTCAATCTCGGCAAGAGTTGCTTGTAAGATGTTAAGATTTTGGCTCCACGTGGCAGGCTCAGCATATACTTGGCCAAAAGCAGTATCTTGGGCTCTCAGCGCTGTCTTCATCGTTTCACTGCCTATGCCTAAGATGCCTGAGCGTAAGTTAACAAGCAGCAGCTGACAGTCATTAAATGCCTGTTTTATTTGTGTAAGATAGGATGTAGAGCTTTTTTCGGGCTCTTGAATAAGCTTCTTAACGAGGGCTTGGACATCTTTTAAAGATGCAAAGGCCTTTTCAGGTGCTTTTGTAATAATAATATCATTTTTGCGCTCGGGAGTATCAGAACTTTCATCAAAAACAACAAAACCGGGCGGCGTAACAGGCTGTCCTGTAATTTGCAGATAAAGGTTTGCTGCTTGCATTACTCGCCTTTTCAGAGTGTCGAGTTCGTGCTGCGTCTGATCCTTTTGATTTTGCAGTTCATGACTATCATCGAGGAGTTCTAAATACTTATAGCGCGCTTTGCCGTCGGCGGTGCGACTTTCGCGAAATTTGCCAGAAAAGGTTACAAGATTATTGGTGGAGGCAGTCTTTCGCGACTCATCTGGTTGCACAAGATCAAGGTTCACTAACGGTTCAAGCTGATAGCTAAAAGAGACCCGAGCAACCTTCGTTTCTAAAAAATTCTGTAATAAAAAAAGCGAAAGGATAATCCCCATGACCAAAAGCATCACTGAATTAGAGCCGCTTTTTTTAGGGTCTGTGTTTTTCTGCCCTGACCCCGAACCCGACCGTCCATTATTCTGAGAATCGGTTTTTGGGTTGTCGTTATTCTTCTTTTTTTCGTTTTTCATAGTCTATGCCATATGCAATTTCTATGTCATGTACAATATTTTCTTACGAGGTACTTGCAAAATTCCGATTTGGGCCAAAATTCGCGCTTTTGCCATTGGATCAAAACTCTTCGCAAGTCGCCTACTCGAGAGAGTATGTCGACTTGCTCGAGTTTTGCCCAATGTCAAAATCATCGAATTTTGTCTCCAAAGCGAATTTTGCAAGCACCTCTACAAAAAATTGCACATGACACGTGTTTATTACTATACCACGCTCGGACTAATCTTTAAAATGGGAAAGTTACTGTCACTTCCCATACAGGCAGCGTGTGCTTATTCTTATTACCTAATAAAAAGTCAGCCACGATACCAGTTTCCCCATGAATAACAGGGCAGAGCGTTGCCAGTTTACGAGGAACCTTTCTTTCATTTAGCAGTTTATCAACTATTTTTCCAGTATTTTGATAACGCATTTTGGAAGATGGCATCATAAGTACATATTCTCCATGAGTAATAATTGTACTACAATACCCTCTCCACATATCTTGCCAGTGGTTTTTATGGGTAGGAAGAATCTGCTCAGAGCGCTCGCGCACTATTATCTGCCATGGTCCAAATGAGGAAATGCCAAGTGTCAGCTTTTGTGGGGCAGTTGGTAAAAGAATATCTTCGCTATTAAATAAAAAAACGCGCCTGCGATCCAGATAGAGCACTTTGTTGATCCATTTATTGGCAGCCCCTCGCATAAAAAGCTCTATAGCAGTGTGTAGCCCATCCTGGCTCCAAGGATAAGCAAAAAGCTCCCCCATTTTTCGAAAAAACTGCGTCGCCTCTACACTTGTAAGCACCTCTTGACTCATATCAAAACAGATGCCAAATGGACCTCTGATGGGATTTTGTAAATACCCAGCCATGCGATCATCAAAAAACTTACGAACCTCTTGTGCTTCCTGAGCAATTCGTGCGATATTTTTTTGACACTCTTTCCCAAACGTTTTGGTAAGATAGGGAAAAATATCTGTACGCATCCTGCCACGCAAAAAACGACTATCTGTATTGGTTACATCATTAAAATAAGAAATACCATGCTCATGAAGCCAGCCAAGAATATCTGCTTTGGGTACATCAAGAAGCGGTCTAAGCAGGATAAGGCCATCCATATCATGCACAGGGTGCATCCCCGAGAGGTACATAAGGCTTGTGCCTTCGAGAAACCGCTTTAACACCGTCTCTGCTTGATCATCAAGCTGATGTGCCAGTAGGATGCCTTGCGCCTTTACTTGCCTCATGATCGTACGAAAAAAGGCAAGTCGATCCTCGCGCGCCTCGGCTTCTAAGTTGCCCTGATAGGCCTCTGGAGTACATCGCATAGTATGGAAGGGTAGTCCAAGGGATGCACTGATCGCTGCCAGACTCTCACATTCATGAGCGCTCTCTAAGCGCCATCCATGATCGATATGCACAAGATGGAGCAAAAGCTGGGGAGCCTCAAGCTTCTGCCAGGCAAGCAGAAGATGCAAGAGGCACATTGAATCTGGCCCCCCAGATAACCCCAGAAGCACTGGCTGCTGGAATGTAATATATTTTTTAAAAAAAGCAAAGGCTTTCTGTTCGATAGGTATAGACATTTATTCACTGCCATGTGCAATTTTGCGTTAAGGAAAATTGTACATGACGTAATATTATAGCATAATCGGAATTATTGATTGTTCCCCCAGTCTCGCATCGCTTCGCGAGTGCTTCGACTGGGGTGATTCGGGCACGGGCACGGGCTCGGGCTCGGCATACGCATCAGGCTAAGACTATGACCATGGCTCTCACAGGCTTTGGCACATTTTTTTAACAGGGAGAGCTGCAGGAGAGAGCTTACAGAGAGAGCTTGTCAGAGGCGTATGGGGGGCTTAGAGGCATTGGTGATTACGGTCTGGGCAAAGAGATTAGAGAGAAGTGTTGGCCTATAAGAATAGCGCCGAGATGCATTTTCAGCGAGCGTATGCTCGCTGTAGTCCAAGTATATAAAAATCAGATGGCAAATGCATTTGCCATCTGATTTTTATATACTTGGACTATTCCGCTTTCAGCGGAAAAAATGCATCCAGCACCTCTAACGCCTCTGACAAGCTCTCTCTGCAGCTATTCTCCTGTGGCCCTCCCTGTAAAAAAAAACAACCATGGCTTGTATTCGCTATAACGTTTGTCATGCAAAATCCTTAGCCTGATGCATATGCGGGCTCGGGCACGGACTACCCAGATTTCAGTGTCCGCGTAAGCGGCATCTGAAACCTGGGGAACAATCAATAATTCCGAATTACTATTCTATAACAACGATGCTTGCTCAAGTATCCCCGTCTGCACAAGTATTTTTTTAACATATATTTTTTTCACAGTTGTAGCAGGATAAGCTTCGTATACTTCTCGAGCCATGTATGCTGCTCTGCGCACTTCTCTTTCGTATACAGCAAGCGCTTGCCTGGCCGCCATGGGATGACCCATCACACTGCCATCGAGAAACATGGTACTGGTGCGCCCAATGAGAATATTATGACGGGCAAGACATGCTGCTGCTGCAGCTTCTGTATGCAGATCCAGCGCTTCAATTTCTGCTTTTGCTCTGTCATAGTCTTGAATATCGTCGAACAAGAGACCCCAATCAGATGCTTGTCGACTTGCTCCCCAATTATCAGGGATGTGGTCGTAACACCATTCCAGCAAGAGATTACGAGTCGCTTGCGTCCCTCGTGGACCAATCTCTTCTGCAACAGCATCGATAATATTTGAAGGGGTATATAAAATTTCGAATCTTCGGCGCAGGGTGGCATCGGTTTCCGCATGGATACGTGTTTGCGTTATAAAGGGATCACGGTACCTTTGAAACACCCGTGCGCCAGGAATTGCAAGCTGCGTGCCCACCCTATGCATAAATGCTGAATATTCATGCACATCATTCGAACGAACCGCAATAAGTGAATCTGCCCATCGCATACCATTGAGGCATTTAAAAATCGCTGTCTCTAAAGTGACTGCCCGCCCCACCACAATCTCTTGATAAAGATCTTCTGCTACAGCTATTTGTCCCGTTCCACACACCTGAGCCACACTTTTTAGCTCAGATAATATATGCATTTTTTTCCTTTTTATTTCCTCTGCCGACATAGTCCCTTCTCGTTCTGCTCTTCGTATATGTGCAATAACATGTATAATAGATCGTTTGATATCACTGTAAAATGCACGAAGTGCCTCTGGTTGATCCATACGAGGTGTTGCCAAGCGCGGTGTCAACTGAACACAGTACCCGATGAATGTATCTAGACTGTTTTCAAAAGCAGTCAGATCTAACAAAGGATCACTCTCTCGCATAGCAGTGAAGACCTCTGTAAACATATTCTTAATACTATACTCAAATTCCCGATTCTCATTTATTGATAAGTCAAGAGGCGGAATATCTATTTCAATATATACACGCTGGTAGTGATCATCAGACAATGGATACCTTTGATTTACAAAAAATGCTTGTATTTCATTCTCTAACGTTGTTGACAGCATACCCGCACAGGCAACCATCATATGCTGTATAAACTCGTTTGCAGCAGCATCTGCCGTTTCAAGAGCTTTTCTGCATTGTTGTCCCATGCTGGCTTTGAAGGGCGGTATGCGCATCAAGCGCGTAAGAATCGATCTTTGCAACTGTGGAGTAGCATTTTTAAGACAATCACTTATGAACATAGGCGTAATATGTGGGAGAGACTCCTGTCTCTCTCGCGCCAATACGGCAAGCCTGTCTGCACGTCGCCCAAAGGCTACTATATCCATACTGTGGTGACTTTTCAAAGTGCGCATAGCATGTGCAATAGACTGCGTGTCTAATTCAATAATAAAATCTAAAATCTTCGTGTAATGCTCTTTTCTAAGTGTACCATGTAATCGATCTTGCAAGGTAGCAGCAAGCCGGTCACGATTGCTACTTACCATTCTCGCTATTATTTGTGCACAGCTCTCTGTAGTAACCTCCATGATATTATTTACGAGCGATTCGAGATTGAACGGCAAAGGATACTCCTGAAGCTGCTGTTTTAAGCGATTTTCCATTCGCTGTAGCGTATTTTTTGCTCCTGTCACATTTCCGAGGCATGGCATCCTCTGGAGTAGCTCTAGTATTTCTTTACGTTTTTGAGGTGTTTGGTTGGGTGCAATGCTGCTCCAAGGAATTGCTTGTTGTGATGACGGTAGATCGCATAAATAAGGCACCATAGCAGTGAGAAGGATCTTGTCATCATCACTACCACGCTGCATAGCCTCTATAAAAACAGGTCTACATAAGGGGGCGAATTTCTTTAGGAGATCTAGCCATTTTCCCTCACCAATAGCTTCTATGTAACACAACATTTTTCTTGTAATATCTTTACACGGTTGGAATGCCAAAAAGTTGACGAATTTTTGTCGTTGTGTTGGATCATCAATCCAGTATGTCATCAAATCCATATAGTCCTCACGAGGTATATGCATTGCCCAGTTGGGAGAAAGAGAAGCGGCTATTTCTCTCCGTGTGTGCATATTGGGTGAAAAAAATAATTGGTGAAGCTGTATCTGAATCTTATGACGCTCTATCGGTGTTTCCAATTTCAGCTTATTCAAGACATGTTCGAACAGATCACGGTGCTCGGGAAGTATCGTTGCATAGAATCGTCCTAAAGGGTGCTCACGATCTTCTAGATCACATCCTAAGTTTCTGATGTAAGAAGTGATGATTGGGTCATCTAATGATGCAATATTTGCTGTAATTGCATTTGCCAACATTTCGAAATGTACTATAAAGCGTCCAGCCTGTTTTATATAGAATTCAGAACGAGGTCCTAAATAAGGATGTAAGAGAGTAACGGGGTCGTTAACATGTTCCATGGAAGGTATTTGAAGGTATGTAGATGCACATAAAGGAGTGAACATATTTAAAAAATTTAAATATTGAGATGCAGGATTTGTCCCAGATTTCACTTGCTTAGCTATTTTAAGTAATATTGGTGCCATCAAAGCTTCAAAATAATGAAGCAATGGTAATTTCATCAATTTTTCTTTTGCAGCTCTATCGCTAATCCAAGTAGTGAGTTCTCTAGCAAATGCCTCAGATGGTTGCCATGAGCAAATAAATGGTTCGTGATCCCAATCTGATGCAAGGTATTCCATCGCATCTTTGCTTTGCGTATCATTTCCGTAAAATACCAATCCCAGGTTGTACCATACACACAAATCGTGTGGCAAAATAGCCTCAAACTGCGTACAACTCTCAGGCGGTATCGCGGCACATATCTCGGCGATACTCCCCCCTTGTGCTATGTGCTCGCGCAGCGTCGCTTGAAGGCGTGCAATTTTCACTTCATCATTAGATACTATGGTTTCTGCAAGCCCTGTTATGTCTTCTCTCACACGTGCTACTGTATCGAGACTTATTAGTCTCGCCCGCAGCACATTAGCGCCGAGCGCAGCTTGCAAATTGAGTATTTCTCGACGTGTTGCGTGCGATTGACTGGGTGCAATAGCAGACCATGGAATTTCAGTTCCCTGTAGGGGTCTACCTCCACGCAGCGACATAGCTCTGAGAGCACGAACATCCTCTGCTGCCCCTCGCCTTGCTGCATCGCTCAGTACAGCAGGTGTCATCTGCTCTATACGTCTTTGCCTCGCTCTAGACTTAAGGGATCTTTCGCTTTCCATCGCAATTCTGGTTGTTTGCGGCTGGGAAAGTAGCTTAGGCGTCAAAGATGTCGATGATGATGTATTTTGATTAATGGACATATTACAACTATATTTTTCAACAATTATATCAAAAATAGAATTATATGTCAGATATTTATTAAGTTTTTATTAAATTATTTTTAATAATGAATACATATATTACAGTAAAAATTCGGAATTTATTGATTGTTCCCCTAGTCTTCAATGCCGCTTTGCGGCATGAAGACTAGGGGAACAATCAATAATTCTGATGGATAATTTTAATTTATAAGAAATTCTTGTATTTGATTATCTAACGTTGGCGACAGCATCCCTTTACACGCAGCCGCCATCTGCTGTATAAACTTTTTTGCAGCGGCATCTGCCGTTGCAAGAGCGTTTCTGCATTGTTGTTCCACACTGGCTTTAAAAGACGGTATATGCATCAAGCGCCCAATTACCGTCCTTTGTAACTGTGAGGTAGCGCTGTACTAGAACCGAATGGTCCTTTAGCAAATTCTGCTATAGCAGCTCTCAAGCGTGCTATAGGTTGGTTGGCATCTATACTTGCCTGTCGAGCTTCCTGCACGTTAGCACCAAGCTCAGCAAGTAAATTGAGTATTTCTCGACGTGTTGCATGCGATTGATTGGGTGCAATAGCAGACCATGGAATTTCAGTCTCCTGTAATGGTCTACCACCAAGCAACGACATAGCTCTGAGGGCACGAACATTTTCTGGTAAGCCTTGTCTTGCCACCTCTTGCAATTGCAAAGATGTCAGCGGTGCACTTCGTATTCTTTCCCTTTCTACAATGGCTTTTATACGATTTCCAAGCCCTCCAAGATGTGATTGTAATTGCGCCTCTGATACAGAAGCATTTGTTATCTCATCCGCAATCTGATTCAACTCTGTTACACTGCTATCCAAAAAAGGTCGGTCATAGACCGGATTCTCCATACGGATGGTATTATTAAGAATAGTGAGGATAGTGTCTTTAGGCAGGGACTCACTTCGCGCTCTTTGTATAAGCGCATGTATTTCTTGTTCTGAATTAAAATTAACATTATTTATATTATTAATCATATTAACCTATTATTTTTATTATAAAAATTATTACTATTCTAATATTATGTAAAAATTATTACATGCAATTCACAAACAGTTTACCTTCGGGATATGCGACACATATTGAATACTGACACTACGCAAGAAGCGACATAGTTCAGGGGTTTCATAACCATACTTGAAACAGCCCTTAACTGCTGCACCACTGCTTTCTTTGGGTGCAATCCATTAATAAACGTAGCGAGTCTTAGATCATTGGGATTAGAAGCTGTTCGTGCTAAAAAAGCAGCAAGATCTCTTCTACGTGGTTCAGGCAGAGAATTCAGGGTTTGTGCTACATCAGAATACTGCAAGGTGTTTTGCTGAATAATTATATTTCCTACAAGAACAAGGTTACCTGCCCTGTCAGCGTCTTGCAGCAGCGCTACAGCTGCATTTGGCGGCTGCTCTGCAGCTGCATTTGGCGGCTGCTCTGCAGCTGCATTTGGCGGCTGCTCTGCAGCTGTATTCACAGGACGTTCTAGGTTTCCACTAGATGGTGAAACGCTCGAAGGTGGCGATAGCGGCGATGACGACTGGCCAGCTGCCTCACGAACCTGCTGCACAATAAGATTGGCAAAACTGACCCAATCCTCTCGTCGCGTAGGGCCGCCGCTACTCGAAGAAGAATTATTCAGCACCCTAACTGCTCTTGCTGCGATTTCTTCAAAACGAGGATCTGAGGCACCAATAATAGAACGAACTATAGGTAATATCTCGTCCGTTGTTATGCTGCAACCGTCTCTCTGAATGGAATACAAATTTTTAGCTTGTTTTAGTGTCATATAAGCATTAATCTGCACAGAATCATCAATCGTCATATTCCACCTACTCAAAATATTTTTATTATTTTTTTAAATTTCCTTACACCTTATTTCCTACTCTCATGGTAGTAAATTTAAATTTTATTTTCAATATTTATTTACACAATTAAGAAATTATTAAGGAGGAGAAAGGGAACCTGAAGGACGACCAACGCCCCCGGTGAAAAGACATCCCCAATATTGTTGCCTGAAAAGTAACAATATTGGGAACTTACCAAACAATCAAGAGTGATTTTAGCTCGAGCTTTGCGTGGTGGATTGGCTTACTGACTGAGTATTCGGCGCAACTGCTGTAAAAACACTTCGCACGATTTGACTTTCCGGAGTAATGTTAGTGCAGTATGCACGGTATTCACCGGACACACTGTTTGTATTGCTGCTAGGCACCTCACTCTTATATATCTTACATACATAAGAATTGCCAGCTGAAGAACGCGCCTGTTTGCAGAATTCAAAACAGCGTACTTGAATACAGATAACCCAGGGCGTTGCCCTTCCATATAACAGATGTCATCCTCTGTTATGTGTAAATAGGTGCAGCTAGGGGGGGGACTGGGCTATATATCTTTCGATCTTAAAAGGCCCTTTCTAAGGTCC
>JABDDE010000005.1 GCA_013287775.1 Chlamydiota bacterium | reverse complement strand
CTGTGCGATCTCTGGATTGTACTGAGGACTGTTTAGGATAGCTTGTTGTATGCGTTGTCTTGCTGCTATTGGTAGTATCATAAACTCCTCCAACTGGCTACAGCATATCTGAGGCGAGATATTTTGATTCGGAAGACTGCTAAGTTGTAAATATTGCATCAAACGGTGTATTTGGAGATCTTCACTACGTAACTCCTGCCTTTTGGTGTGTGCCTCTTTTATACGTCTCTCCCTACTTGTTGTCGATGTGAGGTTTGTAGTTGTGGTAAGACGCTCTCTCTTTTGTTCAGTTTTTTGTTCTGTTGGTGGTATTGCAAATAGCGATGGTTCTAAGCTGAGTCCTGCTGCGAGGAGTGTAAGATTTTCAATGGCCGCCTCATTCGCCGATATTATACTTATACTACTCATTGTATGCCTCCTTCATTTATGCCCTCTTATGCATTCAATCTTTGCTCAACCTGGTTAAGTATTTGCCAAGCAGCTGGAAAGTCATTTTTTGAAACACTAAAATCTATCTTTGTTTTTAATCTGCATATAAAAATAAGATTTATTCATAAATAAATTATAACATATTTGGAAATAAACAAGAACAGATATTTTATCCAGATTCACTGTATGGCTACCAATGAGCATAAAACTCAGCTGAATTTTGCGCTCATAGTTTCCTCGCTATTATCATAGTGACGGGGCTGGTAAGTTGTTCGCAGCATCATTGAGTGCATTCAAAGCTGCAATGTTACCGCTAAATTCGGTTTTTAAAACAGCAATCATCATTGATCGTATTTCTTGTGAGCATCTATAAGACATGCCCTCTAAAGCTATCTCAAGAGCCGAAGTAATATAGGAAGGGTCTCTTCGAAGTGCAATTCTCAAGGTGGCCATGTCCAGAGGAATTCTATTGTATCCTGGAGGAAATCTTGAGTGACTATCTTGAATAAAGAAGTTCTGCTGCTGCGTTAATTCCCTGTCACTAACAGCTTGACAGAATTGACGAAGATTATTTGACTTTGCTGCCAATCTATCAACTGCGTGACGGCAGGTGTCTATGGCGGACATGAAAGTCTCGAACGCGTTTTCGATATTACTATTGTATTCAGGATGGTTCCGTAGAGCGCTGCGTATTAGATTTATTTCTGTGGGTGACATGTTAATAAAAGATTGCCAAGGACCAGAAACTCTGGACCTGTATTCAGATGATAATACTAAATAGCGCATTAGGCGATCTGCAATCTGCTGTCTCTCGATTTGTCGCGCATATGCGGCGGTATGTGGACTGATTGTAGTTGTTTTCTGGACAGTGCTCTGGCCCTGCGATGACCCCTTTATCGATTGACGATGGGTTTTCTCTGTTTTTCTTTCCCTTTTCTGTTCTGTGGCCTGTGTTGTGGTTTGCATGGGTACTGTTATTGGCGCAGTTCTTATACCCGGGTCGAATGTCAATTCTCCCTGGAAGTTGAATCCTTGGAACTGTAATGCAAGTGCTGCAGCATCTACTATTCTCGATATTCTCGCGCTTAGAACTGGACTTACATTGTTTAAGTTAGATAGTATACGGCTTTTCACCTCCGAAACATTGTCAGAAGCGTAATTTCCTGCTAACATTTGCGTGGCAATAGTTTCAATACCTACATCTTGTTCGTTTTCAGAACTATTTGACTGTAAAATTCCCGCGATATTTTGAACTTGCTGGGCTTGAGGATTCGGTATACTTGGTGTTATGTTATTCATATAAACTCCTTATTATTTCCGACGGGAATTAGGGGCGCTCCCTGACTCGGTCTTCGATTGTATTAAGTGCTTCTAAAGCAGCGTCAGTGTTATTGGAAGGCTGGGAGTTACGCACTTCAGTTCTTAAAATATCGATAATTATGAATAATATAGCTTTAGGATAACCAGATGCACGATTGAGTATTTGATCTAAGGTTCTATCCATATTCAAAGAAATATAATCTGTTTCAAGACTGCATCTAAATGCAGCAATGTCATGCCCGATGAGATTATAACCGTTTGGGAATTCATGATGCCCTAAAACAAAGGATATTTGGGCAGGTGTTAATCTGCTAGCTGCTTCACAAAATGTCTGAGGATTATCTACCAGTTGTCCTAGGCTAGTAACCGCTCTGTGACAAGAACTCACTATATCTAAAAAGTTATCGAGTGACGCTGCCACTTGAGAATATTGAGGAGAGGTGCGAATTATCTCTATTACGCGATCTTGTTCTCGTGATGATATCAAAGATGTATATACTGAGATAGCCGTTCGTAGTGCAAATTCGCTCGCTGGGGATAAGTAATAGTTCCTTATTGCGTGTATAACGCGATCCCGGGTGATTTGTTGCTCGCGCGCTGCTTGTCGAAATGCTTCTGCTACTTTCTCGCGTTTTTCTCTGGTCTTCATAGAATAAGTCTTAACAGATGAGCGATGGCTTTCTTGCTCTGTTTTCTGCTCGCTCTTCTGTTCAGTTCTTGTGCCTATTGTGAATGTCGGTGCTCCCATTTGAGACGCCAGTGCCGCATTCTCTACTATTCTTGCCACTCTCTCTCTGCGCGATAGAGGGGCCTCATTTGGATTGGGCAGTATGAGGTTGCTCACGGCTGTGCGAACTTCATTGGAATGACCTAAATTATTAAATATTTCTGTGACAATAGCTTCAATGCGCTCATCTTGCGCATTGGTAGGAAGATTTTCCTGATTTAAAATCGCCAAGATCCGTGTTTGATATGTCTCAGCGCTGGGTATTATATTATTCATAGAGCCTCATGTTAATTAAATATTTTATTGTAAATACCTATCTTTATTTAAAGATTTTTTTTGATATAATTGCAATTATTTGTTATTTAAACTTACAGTGTATCATAAATAGAGATAAATAGTCTAGCGCATTATTTCACAGATATTTTATCCGGATTCACTGTATGGCTACCAATGAGCACAAAATCCAACTGGATTTTGCGCTCATAGTTTCCTCGCTACTATCATAGTGACGGGGCTGGCAAGTCGTTCGCAGCGGCATTGAGTGCATTCAAAGCTGCAACGTTATTGCTAAATTGGTTTTTTAAAACAGCAATCATCATCGATCGTACTTCTGGTGGGCATCTATAAGACAAGTTGTTTAAGGTAGTTTCAAGGTTATCTGGAATATATTGAGGTTCGCTATTGAGGGCCATTCTTAAGGAGTCCATGTAAGAAGGAATGAGAGAATATCCTGCAGGAAATCTAGAGCGACTAAAAGCAGCAAAGTAGATTTGACGACCTGTTAATCCGTTGGCAGCTTCACAAAACTGACGGAGATTATTTGACGCTGCTGCTAATCTATCAACGGTGCTTCGGCAGGTATTTACTTCAGCCAGGAAATTATTTAATTCTGTCTGGATACTGTCAGTACACCTGGGATCGCTCGCGACGGCCTGTCGTATTTGGGCTTGTTCCGCTTCAGACATCTTTGTAAAGTCATACCACACATCGACTCTCCAACGGAAATCAGCTGGTAGTTGGAAATACCGTATTAATCCATCTACGATTCGTCGTCTCTGGATGTCTTGTTCGCGCGCTGCATGTCTGATTGTGTATGCTTCAGTCTCACGCTTTTCTCTGGTCTTCATAGAAGAAGTCTTAACAGATGCGCGGTGGCTTTCTTGCTCTGTTTTCTGCTCGCTCTTCTGTTCAGTTCTTGTACCTATTGTGAATGTCAATGCTCCCATTTGAGATGTCAGCGCTGCACTATCTACTATTCTTGATACTCTCGCTAGAGGCGCATTAATGAGGTTACTCACGGCTGTGCGAACTTCATTGGAATGACCTAAATTATTAAATATTTCTGTGACAATAGCTTCGATGCGCTCATCTTGCGCATTGGTAGGAAGATTCCCCTGATTTAAAATCGCCAAGATCCGTGTTTGATATGTCTCAGCGTTGGGTATTATATTATTCATAGAACCTTATGTTAATTAAATATTTTATAGCAAATACCTATCTTTATTTAAAGATTTTTTTGGTATAATTGCAATTGTTTTTTTATTTAAACTTACAGTATATCATGAATAGAGATAAATAGTCTAGCGCATTATTTCACAATTGTTATGCAGCTATAGCATTGATCGTAGATCAATGCTATAGCTGCATAACATTTCCAATATCACTCATTGGGAGCAAGATCGAGAGTATGACTGTCCCAATTGCACCGCCCATAATGATGAGTAAAACGGGCTGAGAGAGGGTGACGAGGCGGTTTAAAGCCCGCTCAGTCTCTTCTTCGTACATAGCAGCCACTTGGTTGAGCAAGGGGGCAAGCTGTCCTGACTCTTCACCAATTTTCATCATACGAGAAAAAAGAAAGGGAATTTCTTTATATTGGCTGAGCTCGTAGCTAATGGTTTTTCCTTCGATGACCTTATCAGAGACTCGCTTCATAATATCTTCAAGGCGGGCATTATGGAGGGACTCTGTCGCAAAGGCAAGCGAGTTTGTAAGCGGCAATCCGCCTTCCAAAAGCGATGAGAGCGTGCGTCCAAAGCGAGCAAGGGAGGCATGAATGATATAGCGCTTCATGACAGGCAACTTGAGCAGCCCATATTGAATGCGCTTTTTGATGTGGGGCTGCCTGAGATAAAAAACGCAAAAGAAAGTGAGGCCTAGAAAAGTAGCAACAATAAAGGGCCAGTATGCACGTAGCATCTTACTTGCGGCAAATACTACAGACGTAAACCAGGGTAGAGTTTTATCTTCAAAGAGTGCTTCAATCGAGGGGATTACAAAGCCTACAAGTACGCCAATGGCAACAAAGAGCAGGACCACAAGAAAGATTGGGTAGGTGAGAGCGGACAGAAGTTGCTTTTTCATCTTCTGTTGGTAGGTAAGGAGTGAGGTAAGTCGCTTCAGAGAAAGCTCGAGATTGCCCACGGCTTCACCCGCCGTCACAAGGGCTCTATAGAGAGGTGGAAAGCTGTCGGGGAAGTCTTCGAGGGCTTTACTAAATGAAGAGCCTGATTTAATGCGCTCCGTTACCGATAAAATGATAAAATGGGGAGGGGTGTTGCGATATTGCTCTTCAAGTGCGAGCAGACTTTCATAGAGTGGAATTTTTGCCCCAAGGAGCTGTGAGAGCTGTGAAGTCAAGATAATCAAGACATCGGAGGCAAGCGATTTTATGCTCTTGGCATGCTGCTCGCGTAGCTCCGAGAGAATAATCTGCAGCTCACGAATTTTCCCCTTGGCTTCATAATCAGAGCCTGCTTCAATGGTACCCTGGATCCTTTTTCCCTCTTGGGTAAAGCCTTTATATGAATAGAGCGTCATCCCTGTTCCTTTGTGTCGGCCTTTCAGGCCTCCATGATTTTTTTGCAGGCCTGCGGCCTGCCCCCCAGGGCTTCGCCCTGGGCTATACATATTGCGGCCCTAAAGGGCCTTGAAACTGCTCATGGTGTATTATTTACGTTACGTGACGTTATATGTAATTTTTCTCTCGAAAAATTACATATGATGTCACGTAACATATATCCTAATTTTTAGCGACGCGAAGTATTTCAGCAAGTGTGGTACCCCCTTGCATAGCGAGCGCCTTTCCATGATCTCGAAGAGTTTTCATACCCTGTTCTATGGCTACTCGGCAGATCTCCGTCGCTTCAGGTGAGTGTGAAAGCTGCTTGCGTATGGCCGGTGTCAGGGGCATAAATTCATAAATACCATGTCGTCCTTTGTAGCCGGAGCCAGAGCATTCATTGCATCCCTTGCCGTGAAATAGCTCTGTCCCTACTGGGAGGGAAAAACTTGTTCTTTCATCAGCCTCAGGTACATAAGAGCATTTGCATGCAGGGCAAATTTTGCGCACTAAGCGCTGTGCAAGGGCTCCAATCACACATGAAGAAATAAGATAGGGCTCGATGCCCATATCCACAAGTCGGGCAATCGAAGAAGGTGCATCATTTGCGTGCAGTGTTGCAAATACCAAGTGCCCTGTCAGCGCTGACTGAATGGCAATTTCTGCAGTTTCTTTATCTCTAATTTCCCCAATCATGATAATATCTGGGTCTTGGCGGAGGATGTGGCGAAGGCCTGCGGCAAAGGTGAGTCCAATTTTTGGATGTACGCCAATCTGAGCAATGCCTTTGAGGCGATATTCAACGGGGTCTTCGATGGTCATGATGTTGGTGTCTTCGCTTTGTAGCTCAATGATAGCGCTGTATAAGGTGGTGGTCTTTCCGCTGCCTGTAGGCCCTGTTACTAAGATAATACCTTCGGGAACATCAATTGCACGTCGAAAGGCAGTAAGAATATACTCTGGCATGCCAATCATATTGAGCCCGAGCACAATATTGCCTTTATCGAGAATACGAAGTACTATGCGCTCACCAGTAACTGTAGGGATGGTGCTTACTCGAAAGTCAATTTGCTTGCCACCGAGGCGCATCTTGATTCTACCATCTTGTGGCAGGCGCCGCTCTGCGATGTCGAGTTTTGCCATGACCTTCAGCCTTGTCAAGAGCTGTGATTGTAGCTCATGAGCAGGTGAGAGGCGATTTTGCAGCACACCATCAATTCGGTATCGAATGAGGAGGCCGTTTTCTAGTGGTTCGAAATGAATGTCAGAGGCACCTTGTTGGATGGCCTCTGCAATGGAAAAGTTAATGAGGCGCACTGCTGGGGCAAGCTCGGAAGAGTCATTAAGAAGGTCATACACTTCGTGATTCTCTTCTTGAATGGAGTCAACATCATCTTTTTTGCCTCCAGGGGCTATGTCAGATGAGGATCCTTCTTGAGTGTAGTATTCATGAATAGCAGCAATGATTGCCTGTTTGGGCACAAATACTGTTTCGATCTCGCTATTCACAATGAGCCTCAGCTCTTCAATGGCATCGAGGTTAAAGGGATCGTGTGTTGCTATGAGTAGGGAAGTTCCCTTTTCGCCCACAGGTAACAGCAAATGCTTTTTCGCAAAAGAATAGGGGATTTTTTTGGTCAGCTGCTTGTCAATCTGAAAGGCGCCAAGGTCTGGGTACACGGCAATACCGAGCGACTGCAGCTTGGCTTTAAACTCTTCCACATTGAATGATACATGGAGCTGAGGCTGTGCTTCTATTGGCTTTTGGGTAGAGGCAGACTGCGCTTTAACAGACTGTCTTTGTGTTGGAAGATAGGGAGCCAAAAAGGCACGCACATTTTGCGTGATAGTATGCAGAGTATGTTTCATTGTAGTGTTGTCATTTTAGTTTTGGCATTGTGGTGTGTTGTAAAAGGGTTCATCTCTTCCAAAAAGCATTTTCAGCCCACCTTCAAAGAGCTTTCTCTTCATGTCCTTTTTTGCCACCTCAATTTCATACAGAAACTCAGGGATATCACCGGGGCGCTTCATGAGTTCGGCTTTTCGCATTTCACGAAACTCTTCTGTGGCATCAGGGATAACCTTAGGGGTAATAAAGATAAACATCTCGGTGCTACTGTCAGTCAGAGAGGTATTGCTAAAGAGTTTACCAATTCCAGGAATCTCCCCAAGAAAAGGAATCATTTCCTTATTTTCACCCGCCTCTTTTCTTCGAAGCCCACCTAAAATAACGGTTTCCCCATCTTTAATCCGCACTTCGTTTTTAATAGATCTTCTCGTCACATCAGGGCGATGGTCTTTATTTTCGATAGGTGTATCAAAATTAATATCCGTCGTAATGGTTACGAATTTAGAATGCCCATCATCATCTTCCCCTTCGGCCTTAGCATGCACCGTAGGCGTTACTTGAATCGTAATACCATATTGCGCCCGCTCATAGGAGCTCTTGAGATGTGAACGCCTCGAATCGGTCTCATAGGTACCTGTATTTATCGAAATTTCATCAACAATTGCAAATTTTACAGGCGTTTGATTGACCGTCACCATCGAAGGATTCGCATTAATCTGAACATCTTTTTGTGAAAGTAAAAAATTAAATGATATGTCGTAGGCAGGCATGGCGTGATTATTGGCACGGGAAATAATGTAGTGTAAAATCCCTTTACCACCTTTTCGTCTGTTGTCATTCCAGCCGAGACCCCACTTATCTTTATCTTTCGCGTAATCTCCAAGGCGTAAGAGATTAAGCCCAAAATCATTTTTGTCGATCATCTTTTTCTCGACAAGCAGCACGTCAATCTGAATCATCTTTTTGGGAACGTCGAGCAGATAAATAAGCTCTTTCAACTTATCAAGCACAAAGGCTTCTACGACCATAACGATAGAGTTGGTCTTCACATCCACAATAAAGTCATCATGGATATCTACCTGCTTCTTTTTCATGGTCTCGCCAGGTGCTTCAACAGGAGGAGGGGTGACGATAAGTGGTGGCACATTACCGTTGTCACCGCGATTGAAGTTGACAATTTTTTCACGAGATCGCTTAGTTATAAACTTTTCTCTATCAGCTGCAAATTGACCAGGCATGGCAATCATTTTCAGATATACTTGGCTGATTACTTTGCCGAGCTCTTCTGCATCAGAGTGCTTACATGGGTACCAGAAAATGGTTTTTTCTTGGACTTCATTGATTCTATTTTCGACCTCTGCAATAATTTCTGCAGCTTTTTCAATTTGATCGCGTTTGCCCATCAAAAAGAGGGAATGTGCTGGGTGTTTGAGAGGGATAACGCGAAATCCTGATACTTGGGAGCTATCTTGTGGAAAGTAGGTAAAGCGTTTTTCAGAAGAAGCGCCTTCTCGTGCCTCTCTAGGGGCCACTCCTTCAAATATGGAAAGTAAAATCTGTGCAACTTCTTCGCTTTGTGCTTTTTGTAGAGCTACAATTTTATATTCTTGAGCCTGTTTTGGAGAGAGGGCAAAATCATAGAGCTTCATGAGCTCTAAGACTTCACGCACATACCCGACCATTACAATATTGCTGCCAAGTACCTGAAATGCCATTTGTTCTTGTGGCACAAATTTTTCAAGGAATTGATAGATGCGTCTGAGCTCTGCAGGAGGTGGGGAGATGATATAGCAAACGCGGCTGTTCAAAGGCCGGCTCTTGAGCACATCAGGTGAGCTGCAAATCGTTGCCGGATCAGCTTGATTCATTCTGAGAAAGAAGAGCTGGCGCATGAAAGTGTTGAGAGGCTTGATGCCTACACCATAAGAGGCCAAAATGAGCTCGAGCATTTCTGTCCAGGCAGCCTTAGGAATGGTAAGCTGAGAGCTCACATAGACATGGAGTGCTGCAATCTCTGGCGGCATGAGATAGACATGTTCTGTGCTTCCATAGTCGATGACAAGTTGTCCGATAGTTGTGTCAGGCTGATGCCAGAGGCCATCGTCCTCTTGAACGGTCAAGCTTTCTGCAACTTCTTTCCAGGTAATTTCTGTGGCAGCAATCTCTTTTTTTGCCTTTTCAATAAGCCCAGCACGCTCTTTGAGTAATGCATCGATGGCATTCTGATCTGCATTTTTGGCAAGTTCAGCTCTATATAGCTCATCGGTTTCAATTTGCAGCTTCAAAAGCGCTTTCTTTTTTTCAGACAGTTGTCGGTTTAACTCTTTCAGTTGGTTGTCAGCTGGGGCAGAAGCCTCTTTTGCCAAATTTGCACGCTTTTCTGCCAGATCTACGGCATGAAGAGCTGATTGCAGCATCAACACTGCAGTCAATAACAAAACGAATAGTCTACTAGTACCTTTTATTAGCATATTTTTATATCCTTGAGCTGCTGGGGTAAATTGTCCCAGTACCTCACATAAAATCCTCATCTTCTTTGCCCTCTTCATCATCCTGAGCATCATCGGTATCTGGAGGGTTTTCATCGTGATCATCATCAGGGACATCTTCCCCATCATCATCTGCGATGAGATCATCATCGTCATCATCAAAAATATCATCATCGTCGTCATCATCGTCATCTTCATGATTGAGTTTCTTATTTTGCCGATTTTGCCTTTGATTGTGAAGTGTTTCTTTTTTATCCCCGCGGCTGCTGTTAGTATTTTGGGCTTTGTAGAGGGGGCACATAACGTCGGTGTACTGTGTTTTATTGTCATTAAAGCGCACGCCACTCAGACAGAGCTCTCTTCCTTGCCTTTTTACGCCTTCAAATACAATCATCTCGCCCCTGAGATTTCCTTCAATATAGGCATCAATTTGCTCAGTTTTTGTCACTTTTTCAATATGGCCATCTTTCAAAAGAACCCAATCATCAACGCGTAAAGGAAAGCGTTTGCTTTCATATTCGGCGAGCCAGTCTTTTTGCGATTTTGCACCTACCAATTTGATTTCGAGAGGATTAGCAAATGCCATTCCTTCTGGGCTACGGTGTAGCTCCAGTGGGATTTTGTAGGTGCCATCTTCATTCCAAAGAGTAAACAAAATAGCGCTCTCGCCCACTTTCTTTACTTCTAAAAGAGGCTTTCCTTGAGATGCGCTCACTTCTTTTACAGGCTGCCATCGTTCATTATCGAAAAAGAAGAGATCACCCTCTTTGGCAAAACAAACGAAGCGTGCGCCTTCTTCTCCAAACTCAATGCGTTCTCTGCCTACTGTGAAGGCATATTCTTTACCACCAAAGCGACTTAAAAACTGATCTTGGCCTACCCATTTTGCTTTCTGTTTTGCAAGAAGTGAGCAGTCAACGCGCTCTGAACCAATAGTCCAGCCTTGTAAAACATTGGGTGCAGCAGGCAAATCCCCCTCCTGGATGACAAAGGAGCTGACTTCTTCAGGAGTGCTCACAATTTTCCCATCGCTATCTTTCATCTGTACCTGGGCGGCAGTGACTCCGTTTTGCAGCTCTGGAGCAATCCAGAGGGATGTTGGGCTGTTTTGTTCGCTAAATACAAAACGGCCCAAGGCGCGCGTGTCAGCCTTAAGATAGGCCTTTTGGCCAAGAGGAATATATACAATTTGATTATACCCACGGATGCCAAGCGCAATTTGTTGCTTGTTTTTGGGGGCATCTGGGCGGCAGCTAATGCCATAGGAAATAATGAGGCTTCGAAGATCTGGTAGCTGCCACTTCATGGGGTATTTTTTAAGATGAAAGCAGCTACTTTGCGTGAAGTTATAAGAGTCTTCCTTGCCACGAAAGCTATATGGCAAAGAGGCTAATTGTTTGGTCACAGGTGGCTGTGGGATAGGTGTTGCCAAGGTGCTATCACAAAAATAGTTGTAGACAGCTATCCCTATGAGGCACATCAGGGTGGCCCCTAAAATGATAATACATTTACGTATGTGTGATGGTTTTATTTCCATATAGTTAACGAGCTCCTTGAAAAATTCCATTTGGGGCAAAATCATCGAATTTTGCCTCCAAAGCGAAATTTGCAAGAAGCTCTTTGACAATAAGTCACCAAAGACTGTATCAGATAAGAGAGACAACTGTAAAGGGGGAAAAAAATATTTATGGGTATAGAACCATCAAATAAAAGGCCGGGCGGTGAAGAGCCGCCTCATGATTTTAATGGGTTTATGGAGTTTTTATCGACGCATAAATGGGATGCGGTAGCATATGTCATTTTGTTTCTAGGACTCTTGCTTTCGATTTTTGAACGCCTTCTGGGCGGGCTTATCGTTGGCTTTATTTCTGGCCTCTACTTTTCAAAAGAGATGCAAGAAAAATTTGTAGAGTGTAAAGAACATTTTTCTCGTGAAGGTATTTTTCGCGCATATGTTACTATAGTTGCGATCATTGCTGTGTTTATTGCATCACCTGGCTTAATCATTGGTACCATTTTTGGCGCATTTTTAAACCCTTATTTGCCCAACGTTAAATGAGAGGGGACGTCATATGCAATTTTCCGAAGAAAATTGCATATGACGTAAAATTGCATAACCCAGGGCGTTGCCCTGGGGGTTAGCATGTTGCCCTTCAGGCAACATGTAGGGGGTGGATTGCCTAACCCATAGCATTGGTACTATGTGCATTATTTTCGCCATGTGCACTTTTCCGGCAGGAAAAGTTGCACATGGCACTACCCTATGTTATGACGTTGCCTATTCACCTTTTGCGTACGTGGTTTGAACAAGAGAAAAGAGCCTTTCCGTGGCGTGAAAACTCCTCACCCTATCATGTATGGGTGTCAGAGGTCATGCTGCAGCAAACACAAGCTCTTCGTGTTGTTGAATATTTCAACAAATGGATGGCGTTATTCCCATCTGTTCATCATCTCGCTCGTGCAAACGAAGCTGAAGTGCTGAAGGTGTGGGAAGGGCTGGGCTACTATAGCCGTGCGCGCCAGCTGCTTCAGGCTGCACGTACGATTGTCGAGCGTTTTGGTGGAGAAATTCCTGTCGATCCAGAGCTGCTTGCACAGATCAAAGGCCTTGGACCCTATACTGTAGGGGCTATTTTGTCCTTTGGTTTTCATAAACGCTCTGTTGCCATTGATGCCAATGTTGTGCGTGTGCTTACTCGATTTTATGAAATAGAAGAAGACATATCACTTTCAAAGACGAAACAGCATCTTCATGCGATTGTAGACTCGATTTTGCCAGAGCAGGAAAGCTGGGTTATAGGAGAGGCGCTTATAGAACTCGGAGCTTTAGTATGTAAGAAAAAGCCTGAGTGCGAAGAGTGTCCTCTCAAGATGCAATGCAAAAGCTTTGTCCATGGCACACAGCAGGCCATTCCTGTTACTTCCAAAAAAACCATCTACGAGACCCTCTTTCGCGATGTAGCTGTTATTGTATGTGATGATCAGCTGCTCCTCCAATGTGGCCAAGCGGGCAAAATCATGGCTGGGCTCTATGAGTTTCCTTATTTTGCAGCAGCCAAAAATGGACGCTTTCCCCATGAAGTAGAGCATACCATTCAGCAAGAGCTACAGCTGGAAGCTGTCTTTAGTCAGGATTTTCAAGAGGTCAAGCAGTCATTTACGCGATATCGCGTCACGCTGTATCCCAAGATCTTTACTGTAGGGCAGGTATGTGATGTGCCAGGATACAAGTGGTATACCTACGAAGAAAGTGCAAAACTTGCCTTCTCTTCGGGACATAAGAAAATTCTGGATGCATATTTTGATTCGGAGTATAATCCGAGAAAATAGTCAATTATTCGGATTATAGGTATGTTTCAAGAAGTTTTAGGTGCACAAAATCCCCATTGGAAAGGGCAATTCTATGCACACGGGATTCAGCGCGAATGTTTCCATACACTCCTTAAGTTTTTGAAGGTGAATATGGTAGTCTCGCTTATGGGAGTGAGACACTCTGGAAAAAGCACGATCCTTAAGCAGCTTATTAACCATCTTGTTCAAGAAGAGAAAATTCCGTCCAAAAATATTCTCTTTTTAAATCTTGAGCAGCCTTTTTTTGCACCTTATGCAAAAGATATCACCTATCTGCAAAAAGCCTTTGACGAATACCTGACAATGTGTTCGCCAACAGGGAAAATCTATTGTTTGCTTGATGAAGTGCAGTTTTTTCATGACTTTCCTATATTTATCAAAGCGCATTATGAAATGAAAAAGGTGAAATTCGTGATCACGGGTTCAAATTCACGACTGCTTTCAGCAGATCTGATGACGATGTTGTCTGGAAGAACATTGCCGATAGATGTGTTTCCGCTCTCTTTTGCTGAAGTGGCCTCTGCACATGCAATTCCTATAGAAAATCCCATCAAGATAGTGAAGGAGCGGCATAGATTAACCAAGCTTTTAGACACCTATCTGCAATATGGTGGCTTTCCTGAGGTCGCTATACACAAACATTATGAAGAGGCGGCTGATATACTAGGCGCTTATACAAAAACGATTCTCTATCAAGATGTGGTGCCGCGTATCCATGCAAGACAGCCGTACGAGCTCGAGCGCATTTTTACGCTGCTTTTATCGCATTTTGGGAAATCTTTTTCCTATAATAAGTTAGCGAGCCTTTTTGATTGTTCTGATAAGAGCTTGAAGGACTATATCCAGGCGTTTTCTGATGCCTATCTTTTATTTGAGCTCGACGCGTTTTCCTATTTACGGGCAACACAAATTCGCAGTCCCAAAAAAGTGTATGGCATAGATATGGGGCAAATTAATGCTATGACTTTTACCTTTTCTCAAAACGTAGGAAGGCTTTTCGAAAACGCCGTGTTTTTGCAATTGAAACGATGCCATCTTGAGCTGTTTTATTACAAAACAAAAAACAATCTCGAGGTGGATTTTATTGCAAAGCATGGTAGTCGTCTTGCACTTATACAGACCGCCTGGCATATGCATGATCGAGAAACAAAAGAGCGAGAGTATAGGGCGCTTGAGGTGGCTATGCAGGAGTGTAAGGTAAGACAAGCGTTTATTGTTACTCGAGACGAAGAGGATGATATACAGACTGAGCATGGTAGAATCATCATCGCGCCTGCATACAAGGTTTTGTGTATGCGTGCAGAGGAGATGATGACGTGGTTGTTTTAAACACCTGAAATACCTATTGCAAGAAAAGACGATGTCATGTATCTTTTTTGTATTAAAGGCCAGGTAGCTCAGGCGGTAGAGCAGAGGACTGAAAATCCTTGTGTCGCTGGTTCGACTCCAGTCCTGGCCAATGCGTGTGGTCCCCATGGCAACGGGCAACAACAATTATAGTTGAAGATAATGGTGCCGCAGTGTATACTAAACCATTATTATTTGTATTTTTGTAGCATCTGCGGGAAAACGTCCAAGCACATTTTCCCGTAGATACTACTACTAGGGTCTTAGAGTATGTATGCAATTATCCGAAGTGGCAGTAAGCAGTATCGTGTAAAAAAGGGCGATGTGATCCATGTAGAGCTATTTGATGCTCTGCCGGGGACTAGCGTTGCTTTTAATGATGTGCTTTTTTTAGGTGGTGCCAATGGTGCCATTAAAGTTGGAGCTCCTACAGTAAGTGGCTGTGTGGTTAAAGGGGAGTATCTCAACGACGTAAAGGGAACAAAAATTCAAGCTGTGAAATATAAGCGACGAAAGAATCAGTATCGCAAGTTTGGCCATAGGCAAACATATGCACAGGTGAAAATTGTAGATATTGTGGGGTAAACAATGGCACATAAAAAAGGACAGGGATCGACGCGCAACGGGCGTGACTCACACTCACAGCGGCTTGGCATTAAAGCTGCATCGGGTGAATTTGTCACTGCGGGTAGTATTTTAGCACGGCAGCGAGGAACAAAATGGCATCCAGGCAAAAATGTGCAGCGAGCAAAAGATGATTCTCTTTTTGCGCTGAAGGATGGCTTTGTTGCTTTCAAAAAAGCTGCGCGTACATATATTTCAATTGCACCTGTAGAAGTGTAAACATCACGTGTTATTTTTCTGTGAAAAATGAGGTGCTTGCAAAATTCCGTTGGAAACAAAATTTGATGATTTTGGTGATGGGGAAAACCTTTTGCAAATCGACATACTCTCTCGAGTAGGCGGTTTGCAAAAGGTTTTTGCCCAGCGACAAAAGCGCGAATTTTGGCCCAAGTCGGAATTTTGCAAGTACCTCAACACGTGATGTAAAATTTCGTACCTAGTTCTCCCGCTGCATCGCAGCACCTATCTACAAATAACACGGGATTGCATCTGTTATATGGAAGGGCGTTGTCCCGGGCTGTTGCAGTTCTTGCCCTTCGGGCAAGGCAAATAACATAATTTTCGAAAAGAATAATTCCTCTACGGGAGATCGATCATAAAGTTACTATTTTTTAGTGGTCGGTCCCCTGAGGCATCTGCGTGAGCAGGTGCCTCAAAGGGGATCGACCACTAAATACATGTTTATAGATCGTGTGAATGCGCTTTGCATAGCTGGCGACGGCGGTCCAGGCGTTATTGCCTGGAGGCGCGAGAAGTATATTCCTAAGGGTGGTCCTGCTGGCGGTAATGGTGGCAAGGGCGGCTCTATCATTTTTCAAGCTGATCACAACGTATATTCTTTGGATTGGTTTGCCTATAAGCACACTGTTCGTGCTGAAGATGGCAAGGCAGGTGGTTCTGCCTGTAAGCAGGGCAGAAACGGGCAAGATCTTATTGTAAAAATTCCTGCTGGGACGCTGTTAACAGATGGGGAAACACAGGAGCTTCTCTACGACTTTACAAAAGATGGTGAGGCGTTCACCGTATGTAAGGGCGGCAGAGGCGGCAAAGGCAATCATGCTTTTCGAACCTCTACAAATAGAGCACCCAATATTGCCACAAAGGGGACGCCTGGGGAGACGCGCCAAATCCAGCTCGAGCTGCGATTAATTGCAGACGTTGGTCTTGTGGGCTTTCCCAATGCTGGTAAGTCAAGATTACTGCAGCAGCTTAGCCGTGCCAATGTGAAGGTAGGGGCCTATCCTTTTACCACACTACAGCCAAATCTTGGGTATGTCAGCATAGATGAACTCCACAGCATCTGTATTGCCGATATTCCTGGTATTATTGAAGGCGCACATCAAAATCGTGGCCTTGGCCTTGACTTTTTGCGCCATATTGAGCGCACCAAGGTACTTCTCTATGTTATTGACATCGCAGGCTATGATGGCAGGAACCCGTGTGATGACTTTAGCGCGCTCCAGCATGAGCTTAAAGCCTATGATTCATCGCTTCTTGACAAGCCCATGCTGATCGCATTAAACAAATGCGACCTTGCCGAAGAGGCAGCTCCGCATATTGCAGCCTTTACAGAAGTCTTCCCACGATACACACAGGTCACTCATGTGATTTCTGCCGAGACAGGGCAGGGGTGTCGAGAGCTAGTACTATCCCTACTGTCCCTGACGGGACAGCAGGGATAGAAAAAGGAGCAATTTTTTTTGGGGGGGGTTATAGAGATCCGGAGCGTTGTTGTTTTTGTCGCTTCGCTATAATTTCAGCAAATCCAGCCCGTAGTAGCTCATTGATCTCTTCGCTCTGATTCCATGTTTGATCAGTGCGCTCTGATCGCGCTGTTTCATCGTTAGTACAACGCTGGTCTAAAATATCGTAAATATCTGACAGGGTTGCCAGTGCAATATGATTGGTTGCTTCCGCTAATTCTGTGCCTCCAGTGAGTTGCGCTGTTCTCGTCAATGGATTAGATCTACTATCATGGATTGCAGCAAATAAGGCTTGTAATATCTCATTTGCATTGGCCCCGAGTTCGAATTGTAAAGCATTGGCTGGCCTGGCTCCTTCCGGACCCATGCCAGGTTGCATTAAATAATCACTTGTTAGCGACATAATAACCTCCAAAAAATATATTTTTAACAAAACATACACTTACATATTTAATCTCATTTTACCATAAGCAATAAAAAAAGCAACAAAAAAATTTATTTTTAATTAATAGAGAGAGAAAAAAGAGAAGTGATAGAACTTTTTTATACCATGTGCAATTTTCCGTCAGGAAAATTTGTACATGGTATTGATGGTATTAATGGTATTACCTGATAGCCCAAGAAATGCTCGCCGATATGGCGAAAACGTTCAGGATCATCAGAGACAAAGAAACGATCTTCCAAGGGCTCATTTGAGTGCGGTGTAAGCTGCTGGCAGAGGGTATGAGCCGCTTGAGCGCAGGTGGTAGCAGGATTAATGATCGACACCTCAGGTCCCATTTCTTCTGCAATATAAGGCCGCAGCAAGGGATAGTGTGTACAGCCAAGAAGCAGCGTGTCTATTTTTTTGTTTTTAAGGGGTTGCAGATACTCCTGTACGACAAGTCGTATAATTTCCGTATTGGGAAACTGCTCTTCCACAAGAGGCACAAAAAGAGGGCAGGCAAGTGAGGTAACAGTAATACCTGGATGCGCCGCCTTGAGCTTCTGCTCATACACCTGAGAGGCAATGGTTGCCTTTGTCCCAATAACCCCAATATGGCCTGTGCGTGTGGCCTGCAAGGCGCAAGTAATCGCGGGCTCGATAACGCCCAGGATGGGAATAGAAAGCTGTTGTTGCACTGCATCAATGGCCAGTGCGGAAGCTGTGTGGCAAGCAATAATGAGGAGATCAATGCCGAGAGTGTGCAAAAATGCGCTATTTTCAAGACTGTATCGAGTGATCGTGCTTTTACTCTTTCCTCCATAAGGACAGCGAGCTGTATCGCCGAAGTAGAAAAAAGAGTTATGAGGAAGAAGGTGTTTTACTTCAGAGAGTACTGTCAGGCCACCTACTCCTGAATCAAACATGCCAATTCGTAAGGTCATGGGATTTGCAGCTCTTGGCCAGGAACAATGGTATCGGAGCGCAGGTTATTAGCTTCTTTGATTGCGGAAATACTGCTATGCTGCTCTTTAGCAATTTTGCCAAGGCTATCGCCTGATTGGACACGATAGATAGCAGGGCCTGAGCATTTCGCACCGCTCGCTGTGCTACAACATCTACAGGCTGCTTTGTCAATGGCCTTCACTAAGGAGCGCATAGCGCTTTCAAGATCTTGTATTTGTTTGGCGTGTACTTTTGTGCTCTCTACAGCACTCTCAGCCATTTTTTTAAATGACTGTACGCATTCTACTAATTCATTGGTTCGATCTTTAAGAAGGTGCGTATCGCGCACGCATTTTTCTATAGAGGCCTCGAGTGATTTTGCTTTTTTTTCTGTGCCTTGTATACCATCGGCCGTCACTGTTTTAGTTGCCTGGATAAGGGCGGTAAGCTCTTCTCGGAGAGCATCGATAGAACTATCGATAGTTTGCATTTTTTGATGGATGGTGCTAATTTCTGTCTCGTGATTCTGTTGGGTGTGGGCCACCTTGCGAAGAGCTGCGTTTTGTGCCTCGTCCCCATAGAAAAGTACAGGGGCGAAAGACAGTAAAGCTAATATAAACAAATTTTTTGAAAAGTAAATAAACATTTTTCTTGCCTCACGTTTTCTTGCCTCACGTTTTCTTGCCTCACGTTTTCTTGCCTCACATTTTCATGATCAGTCTCCCGCAGGGAGACAGATCATGACATACGTTATCCGTGCTGTGGCTTCTCATACACGCGAAACTGAGCGCGGCGGTTGAGCTGATAAAACTCTTCGGAGTCTCCCTCTACAAGGGGGCGATCTTTGCCGTAAGATACCGTAAAGAGCTGATCAGGTGAGACACCCTCATTTATAAGGAAACTGCGCACGGTATTGCTTCTATTGGCGCCGAGTGCATAGTTAAAGGCAGCAGGGCCACGCTTATCGCAGTGCCCTTCAACGAATATGTAGAGCGTTGGGTGCGATTTCATGTAGGTGGCAATTTTTTGCATAGTGGCAAGGTTTTCATCACTTTTCACAAGACTGCTATTGTATTCAAAGTGAATGTGCTGAAAGAGCGATGCAAGTTCTGGAATTTCACTTGGATCTTTAAAAGCATCAATACCAGGAATGGTACTTCCAAGCTCGCCTGGAGTCTCTTTTGGCTGAGGCACTGGAGCTTGTGTGACTGTGAGGGTAGGTGCGTCAGCATCATCACTGAGGGCAATAAATTCCTCGTTTTTGGCTTGTGGCTTTGCACCATAGAATTCTTCATCTGAGACAACCGCACGGGACTCTCCATGTTTGCCTCCCAGTGTGCCCACACCTCGTTTCACATGTCTGCCAGCAGATTTTGTATCACGCCATACCTCGTCTGAGGATCGTCGACAAGACATAGTAAGGCTCATAGCAAGACATGTTGTTGCTAATATATATGTACGCATAATACTCCTTTTACAGTTTCGGGCTTGAGGCTTCGTTGAAGCATATCGCCTTGAGTAAATTATAATGATGTTACTGCCCCGAGCTTGCGAGGGGTAGTGGCATTATTTTATCAGATTTTTCCCAATAGGGGAATCGTTTTTCTCCACTGCCATGGGTAATTTGCACTGCTTTCTTCTGATGTATGTTTATCACGAAAAGCTCAGTCTCCTTGCCAGTGGTTGCGTTAAAAAGGAGGTGAAGGCTATTTGATGCCCAAACAGGATTTTCCTTATCACCTGTTCCATTGGTAAGCTGTGTCTCGCTTTGCGTCTCTATATCATACACCCAAATCTGACGATTGCCTTGTGCTTTTGCGCTATAGGCAATTTTTTTGCCATCAGGAGACCAGCTAGGGGCACTATTTTCACGCATCTTTTTTGAAATAAGCTGGGGCTTCAGCTGCTTTATGGAGGCGCCTTCTTTGGGGACATCCATAACATAAATTTTTGGAGAGCCATCTTTATTGGATACGAAGGCGATACGACTTGCATCTGGGGAAAAGACAGGTGATGCCGAGGTCGCACCTTTTGAGGCAAAAATTTGACGCGGCTTACTTAATGACCCCGTAACGGGGTGAAAGTCTTGTATAAAGATATCTGAGGTGCCTGTAGTATCGCATGCAAACGCAACACGGCTTCCATCGAGAGACACTTGTGGGGTCATTTGATTGCCCTTAAGCGGTGTCAGGCGTTTTGACTTGCCATCGTGTAGGGTAGCATAGTAAATCTTCGGCTGGCCAATCTTATAAGAGACATAGACTAGAGTTCCCTGCGGCGCAAAAACAGGGGTAACGATGTAGTTCTTCTCGTGGGTAAGCTGCTTTATATTGTAGCCATCCCAATCTGCTTCATAAATTTCTGAGTGAGTAGGGCTACTTCTTAGCGTGTAGAGAATACGGGTTGAGGCAATTCCTGGTTTTTGGAAGAGCACCTCATGTATCCTATCATGAAGCGTGTGTATCATTCTTCTGTCTTTCGCAATGTCGCCGCTGAGCATAAGGCCAACAATCGTCGTGCTATTTTGCTCTGGCACTGAAATGATTTTGCAGCTCAGCGCCTTTCCCTCATTTTTCAATTTGATCCAGTAGATCATCTTGGCTTCCTTGCAGCGGTGAAAGCTTACGTCACTATCATAACTTTCTTGATTGATTACTGCACGAAATGCGCGTTTATCATTGTCTGAGATCAGCGTGAGGGCACCATTATTGGCAAGATCATATTCGAGTACCTGTGAGAGCGCATGTAGGTATTCACCAGAAAAATCACTCTTCTTGCTTTCGATTTTTCCTAGATAGGTAGGTAAAAGGTCTGCCTCGGTTCGTAGTGTCACCACAAGCTCTTCAGTGAAGAGTGGGGTGTAAAGGATCAAAAATAAAAATAAAAGTTTGTTCATGTTATAATTCCTCGGGTATTTTTTGAGGGCTTGCGATGAGTTTCCAGGCAAAAATGCAGCCAACGCAAAGGAGGCTGCCAAGCCACATAAGTGCAAGGGTTGGGCCTTCGGTTTCAAAAGAGCTTGCAAGGAAGCTGCCGCCACCGATGCCAATTGCTTCAGCAGCAACCCACACGAGGCCAAGTAAAAAGGCAGATACAAGGCCGCGATTATTAGGGGCATAGTCGCTTCCTGAGCTCAAGGCCAGTGGGGTGAGGCCTCCAAAGGACCATCCGGTACAAAACAGCAAAATGAGGGTGGTGCTTATCATGTCATTTGGGGCCAGGAGCATGGCATAGAGGCTTGCTATCATCATGAGGCAGGAGGCAAAGATTACCTTGGGAGGAGAAAAGCGGTCGCCTAAGTAGCCCATAGGGCAACAGCTAGCAGCAGCACCAAGGGTAAAGGCTGCCTGGCCACCACCAAGGGCCATCCATTCGGGATATTGCCTGGAGGTTAAGAAGTCGGGTAGAAGAAATATCACCGACCAGCCTATTGCTTGTGTGGTAAGCTGGATGAAATAGAGTGCACGCAGCTCAGGAATTTGGAAGAGTTTGAGAACGAGTCTGAGTGAGGCATGCTCAGGCTTAACTGCAAGGGCAGAGTGCTCTTTTTGGGGAATATACAGGACGGCAAGGGCAACGAGTAGGGGAATCGCTGCCAGGACAGCAGTATGGCCATCGAGGAGGTTATGGGTGGTAACGAAAAAGAGGGGGCCAATCCCCATTCCAACCATACCTGCGGTCTGAAAGAGGCCTAAGAACAAGCCACGTCTCTCTTGGATGGAGCCTACAATGCTTGCTGCTGTGGGATGAAAGGCTGCGGAGCCAAGGCAGGTGAGCAATAAAAAGAGGAAAAAGGTGGTGGGTGTTTCTACATAGGGGAAGAAAAAAGCGACACTTCCCAGGAGGGGTGCGACGAAGAGGAGGGGTTTTTGGTAGCCTTTATCGATGAGCTTGCCAAAGAAGAGCTGCATCATCTCGCCGCCTGCGACGGCAATGGTAGCCATAAAGCCTGCGACCTTAATATCGACGCCTGCCATGGTTTTAAACACAGGCCAGATACTGAGCATGAAGTCGATGGCAAAATGACCTGCCACGGTGAGCAGCAAAAGATATATGGGTAGACGTATCGTATTCATACTTGTATAAATGATTTAAATAAGAGTATACTATATTTGTGCTTATTCTGCCATGCCTAAGATGTCTAAAGACGACTTTGCGCTGTAGAGCCCCGCCGCGGTAGCGGCGGTCAGTGGTTAGCCCCGCGTGAAACGCGGCAGTGCGCTATGCGCACAGCCTGCGTGGAACGTGGGGTTTTGTAACCAATCAGAACCGAGCCACGGTAGTGGCGAAATGCAGCTCTAGCCCCGCGTGCAGTGAAGGCCGCGGCGCTAGCGCGCGGGCCGAGCGGAACGTGGGGTTAGCCCCGCGTGAAACGCGGCAGTGCGCTATGCGCACAGCCTGCGTGGAACGTGGGGTTATAGGCGAATAAATAAAAACAGAGCTGCGGTAGCAGCGAAACCTATGGCGTCAAAAACATCCTCCCGTGCGGCGGCATTTCATGCGCTGATGGCGTGGGAGCGCACTCACACCTTTATCGACGATTCAATAACACGCTGGAAAGCACATGCAGCGCCTTCAAAACTGGATGTCGACCTCGCTTATGAGCTTGCTTGTGGCACCCTACGGATGCAGCGTTATTTAGACTATCAGGCAAAAAGAGTCACAGCAAACCACAAACTGCCCGCAAAACTTGCTGAAAAGGTGCTTTTGCGGCTCGCTCTCTATCAATGGTTTTTCCTGGATAGAATGCCCCCTCACGCTATTGTCAATGAAATGGTAGCGCTGAGTAAAGAAACAGCAAGCCCCCATTTTGCTCGCTTTATAAATGGACTGCTTCGAAATATTGATCGAGAACACGCCCAAGTGCCTGAAAACCTTGCTGACCGCTACTCCTATACCGATTTTTTTGTAGAGCAGCTCGTGCAGCATTATGATCAAGCGCGTGCCGAGAAGATTCTTCAGGCCGAAAACCGTCCTTGCCCATTCATGGCGCGCCTAAGATGTGACCCCAATGCAGAAACCCGTGCTCTTTTGAAGGATGCCATACAAGATGGGCAGATGTATGTCTTTGAGGGCAGTGCTCCCATTGGAGCTATCGCAGCATCGCCCTCTTTTTACATTCAAAACAAGACGCAGCCCTATCTTCTATGGCAGTGCGCAAAACGCCTTGAAAAGCCACCAAAAACCATTTTAGATATGTGTGCAGCCCCTGGTGGAAAGACAGTGCTTCTTCATGATCTTTTCCCAACAAGCATGCTGGTTGCTAATGATGTCTCACCTGCAAAAGTGGCTCTTTTACAAGAAAACCTCACAAAATATGGAATTGCTGCTAGAGTGCATTGTGGGCGTGGTGAAGAGCTCCAATTACAAGAGCTACAATTAGAGCAGCGATTTGATCTTATTGTGGTGGATGCACCGTGTAGTAATAGCGGCGTCCTCTATAAATGCCCCGAAGCACGCTGGCGGCTGCAAAAGCAGGCAATTAATGAGCTCACACAGCAGCAATTCAGGTTGCTACAGAGTGCTGCACGGCTTCTTGCGCCCGGTGGACGGATTTGGTACAGCACCTGTAGCATTCTCCCAGAAGAAAACGAAGCTCTTCTCGAAAAAATAGCCCCAGAACTTGGTCTTGAGCTTGATGGCGAGCCAGTTATGGTGCTTCCTGGGGAGATGCAGTACGGAGAGGGTGGGGGGATATTTGGACTCGTAGCGCGCCTGTAGATCGCGATACGAGTTCAATTCTATCGCCAGTGTAGATTTTGGGAATAACTTGAGCCTAGCCTCTATACTGGTTGTCTGGTCTAGATACGATCTGCCCCATATAGGACCTTACTTGGCCTCCAATTGCCCACGCTGGTAGCTCGTTCAGTGGGTCAAGGTGCATCTGCCTGCGTCGCTCATTGATCATTGCCAAGTCGGTTACAGGAGCCCCTTCATTAGGCCCGCGAGGTAATGATACCGGGGTTGTGTTTGCTATCTGCTGTATTCTGTTTGATATGTTTGCGAGTTGATTGGTAATCTGGTTTAATGATGCTTGTACAGTTGGAGTGGCGGGCAGTGCTACTAGCGGAGCTTGTGTCGGCTGCTGTTGACTTGCTTGTACTACTACTTGTGTAGGTATGGAGCGCAGTATCTCGGTGGCTATTCGTTGTGTCTCCTGAACGTTGATATCTATATTACGTACAGTATCATGCAGTATAGTCCCTGTTTCGTTGTTTGGTACAGCCCCTTCATCAAGGGGTACGTCTGCTGCACTCGATTGTGCATGTCTCGCTAGCGCTACAAAGGCCTGAACATTAGCGATCATTAGACTCTTTCGTTCTGGCGTTAATGGCATAGTGTGTGCATTCTCCAACGCCTCTCGTGCATATTGCAGTGCATCACGCGCATTTTGTGCCGCATTTTGTATTGGAACGTTTGGGTTATATTCTGCTTCTCGTGGCGATAACGTATTCTGCGCTACTATGTTTACTGATACTGCATTTGCTGCAGCGTTCCCTATGTCCTCCGGGTTTCTATAATGAAAACCTCGTGCGAGTGCAGTTACAGCTTGTCTAAAGACATTAAAACCTATATCACCTAATGGACCCATAAAAAACCTCCTCTATACTCTAAGTGCACAACCAATTGGATTCTACACTATGAGCAAATTTTATATTTTTACTTTATATCTTCATATAAACATTTTTTGATTATTTTGTAAATTATTTTTTTTACACTAGGTGCGTGCCAACTCATTTGTGTGGGGGCCGCACACGCGGCTCCCACACAAAAAAAAATTTACCAAAATCCTCCCATTTGCTATACGACGGGAATAAGGAAAATAAAATTATGAATACTATCATTTCTTCTCTCGTCAAAAAAACAGTAGCTCCACAAATAGCCTCTACGGTAGCTCCAAAGCCAGTAAACATGAGTAATGTAGCCTGTGTTATCTTGGGTGGTGGTCAAGGATCGAGGTTGTATCCATTGACTAAAAGCCGATGTAAGCCTGCAATATGTTTTGGGGGCAGATATCGTCTTATAGATGTGCCGATTTCCAATTCCCTAAACTCCGACATACAAAAAATCTTTGTAGTGACGCAGTTTTTGGCATCATCGTTGCACAAGCATATTTTTCAGGCATATCGTCTTGGCACCTTCTCGCCAGGATTTATAGAAGTGCTGAGCGCCGAGCAAAAGATGGATCGAACGACATGGTATTTGGGGACTGCCGATGCTGTGCGCCAAAATATGGAATACCTCTTAGAAACCAATGCAGAGTACTTTTTAATCCTTTCAGGGGATCAGCTCTATCGCTTAGATTTTCGGCAGATGATGCAGACAGCCATACAAAAGGATGTCGATGTATTAGTTGCGACCTTGGCAGTCAATGAACAGGATGCCAAGCGTATGGGGATCATGAAAATCAATGAAGATCATCACATTATTGATTTTTATGAAAAACCAAGCGAGCGCGCCGATCTTGATAGGCTCAAGACCGCTCCAGCCTCCCTCGAAAAGATGGGTCTCGATAGCAACTCTGAAAAATGCTATCTCGGCTCTATGGGCATCTATCTCTTTAAGCGGCAAGCTCTTTTTAAACTGCTCCAAGATGATCCTCGGGAGGATTTTGGCAAACACCTGATTCCAACCAAGGTAAAGAGTGGCTCCATTGCCGCCTTTGCGCATGATGGCTACTGGGAAGATATTGGCACGATTGGCTCATTTTACAAGGCAAACATGGCGCTTACCACCTCTGAGCCGCCTTTTGACTGTTACAATGAGCTGCAGCCCATCTATACCAATCGCCACCACCTGCCAGGCCCAAAAATTTATAATACCAAAATTAAGCTCTCCATCGTCTGTGAGGGCACTATTATTGAGGCCGAGGAGATTTGTAACTCCCTTTTAGGCCATCGTGCTGTGATAAAGCGCGACACGGTGATTCAGGACTCGTACATTATGGGTCATGATTTTTATACAGCGCCCTCTGACATGGGTGGCGGTGCAGCTAAAAATCTGTGTATTGATGCTGGCTGTACTATTCGGAGTGCCATTATCGATAAAAACGTCTCCATTGGCAAAAACGTGCAGCTTGTCAACAAAAATAACCTCACAAACTATGATGGGGACAATATCTTCATTCGCGATGGTGTTATTGTCGTGCCACGCGGGGCATCCATTCCGGATGGGTTCGTGTTGTAAGGTGATAAACATTGTATGCTTACTGCCCGAGCTCCGCTCGAGCAGTAGCATACAGTGTATTGTTTTCTTTTTACTCATCAATCAGGAAATAAAGTGTTGATTTGATTTTTTCTCCTTGCATAATTATAATTAGATGTGCTAAAATTTTTATAAAATGTCATTGTCGTCTGCTAAAGTTAGGAGATGACCAATTTACAAGGATTAAGATACCGTATGGGTATGGGTACTAACAATTACATATCTCTGAGCATTGTTGAGATTATTATGAGCCACATCTTTTGGAGGTGCGGGCCTATGTAATTGGTATTTACCTACAAATTCCAATTCATGTGGTAGTCAAAACCGCACTCTCGTAAGAGGTGCGGTTTTTTTTTGCTTTGTTATAAATTATAGGAGGTTTATGAAAAAAGAAACGTTACTGATACTAAGCACGGGGTTTGCGCTCTTTTCGATGTTCTTCGGATCGGGCAATCTCGTCTTCCCCTTAGCGATAGGTATGGAAAGTGGAGGCCATTATGGTATGGCTTCATTGGGCGTGCTCTGTACCTGTGTGATTTTTCCATTTCTTGGGATGCTGGGTATGGCACTATATAATGGCGAGATTAAGGAATTTTTTAGTTATTTCGGGAAAAAGGGGATATTTATATTTTCTTTTATTGCACTTGGGCTTATGGGACCATTTGGAGTGCTTGCGCGTTGCCTCACCGTGATTCATGGTGCCTGTCTTCCACTGTTTCCATCTATGTCGCTTCCAGTGACGAGCTTGGTACTCTGCGTACTCATTTATCTGTTAACGGCAAATAAAAACAAGATTGTGTCGATCTTGGGGGTGTTCCTTACGCCCTTTTTATTACTTGCTGTAGCAAGCATTACCGGTGTCAGCCTCTATCAGGCTCCAGTATCTGCTCCAATGCAGTCTGAAGGTTTTGTGGCCTTTACAAATGGTTTTTTTAAAGGATATCAGACGATGGATTTGGTGGCTGCGTTCTTCTTTTCAGGATTTGTCATCAAACACCTGTTGCAGACACGCTCTGAACGAGGCGAAGGAGGGTCACCGTTAAAATTTTTTATAAAAGCATCAGTAGTAGGGGCAGTGCTCTTATATGTGGTATACTTTGCTCTGGTATTACTTGGCTGGTTCTATGCGCCTCTCCTGGAGGGTGCTCGTCCGCAAGAGATGTTTGGCAAGGTGGCAATTGCCTCACTCGGCTTCTTTGCTGCTCCCTGCATATGCGTTGCTGTAGTGTTAGCATGTTTGACAACGGCTATTGCACTCACTTCTCTGTTTGCAGAATTTTTGCGTACAGAGGTTTTTCGCGAAAAAATTGGCAACACCACGGCGATAGTGAGCACCCTTATAGTGGCTTTTCTTGTGTCGACTCTTGAATTTTCTGGTATTGCACAGTTTTTAGGGCCAATCCTGGAGACTATGTATCCTGCGCTCATTGTGCTCACGGTAGTCAACATTGGCCGTAAGGTATGGGGGATGTTGTCCTCTCGCAAGCTTAGGGAAGTGGAATAATGATAACGTCATATGCCATTTTCCTTTCTTACGAAAGGAAAATAGCACATGACGAAAAGAGCTGCAAGCGATGTTGTCGAGCGCGTTGTCAGTTCTAGCATATTTATATTTCACTGGCAGCGGCATACGCATCAGTCTAAGGCTGGAGTGGTGTCAACTCAAGGCAAACGCGTAACATAGTATGCTTCTAGTTGATATGGACCCCACCGCGGTAGCGGTGGAATTCATTAGCCCCGCGTGACTGAAGAGCGCACGCATTGCGTGCGATCGAAGGAACGTGGGGTTGTGGAGCATGAAATAAACAGAGAGCTGCGGCAGCAGCGAAACCCATTGTATTTGACCTAGTCAGTGCACATAATTGTCGTTGCAGACACATTTCTGTGTCGCTGCTACCGCAGCTCCGTTTTTATTGATGCCTCATAAACCCCACGTTCCGCTCGGCCTGCGCGCGATGCGCGCAGCCTTCACTGCACGCGGGGCTAGAGCGGCAAATTTCGCCACTACCGTGGCGAGGTCCTGATTGGTTACAAGTTTCTTTAAGTTGACATCACTCCAGCCTTGGGGTTTACGCCATTATTAAAGATGTGTGGTAAAGTATGGCGTGGAGCGCGGCCGTAGCGCGCCCGCGCTACGGCCGGCGAAACGTGGGGTTGCGGTAGCAGCGACACCCTATCCAACAACAAAACGCTCATCATATGGCGTGTCATGCAATTGCAAGAGACGCCGATATTCTTGTTCGAATGTCATATTTTTATGATGTTTTTCTTGGTTTTGTATATAATTTTGAACAGTTTTTAGGGCGGAGTAACTCACAGAAAAAGATCCATATCCTTCTTGCCAAGCAAACTCTTGCATATCAGGAAAATTTTTATGTATCCATGATGAAGAACTGGCTTTCACGTTCCGAATAAAATGAGAATACTGCTGGTCGTCGCTTAGTTTTAGTAATAAATGTACATGATCTGGCATACCACCAATTTCTAACAAGTTACCAGATTGATTTGTAATAATGCCATTTATGTATGTGTAGAGATGCATTTGCACTTTAGGTATGATGAATGCGCATCGTTGTTTTGTCGACCAAATACAATGGTAAAAATGTACCCGATAGGAATGTGTCATCTGTGATTTTTCTCCTCATACCATGCGTTTCTATGCTGTGAGTGTCGCTGCTACCGCAGCTCTGTTTTTATTTACGCCCCTGTAACCCCACGTTCCGCCGGCCGTAGCGCGAGCGCGCTACGGCCGTGCTCCACGCGGGGCTAATGAATTCCACTGCTGCCGCAGTGGGGTCCATATTGGCCACAACGTGGTACGGCTCTATACATTGTCTCCGTGCCCTCGTCATAGCACAATGCACAACACCCTACGGTCATACCATGGGTGTCGCTGCTACCGCAATCCCACGTTCTCTCGGTCGCACGCAACGCATTCCCTACAGTCACATACCCTAATTGCGCGCTAACGCGGCGCAATTAGGGGTGGCAAAAAAAGCCTACTCCTTAAGTTAAAGTCGTACTTGAAAGTACACGTCAGAGGGCAATATTTACCCTCCACGATTAAACCAAGGGCTCAAACGGCCCAAAACAACTCAGGAGTAAGCTATGACCTATTATGCAGGATTTGATGTTTCTATGAAAACAACTTTTATCGCCATTATGGACGAAAAGGGAAACATCTGTCGCGGGGCTAATGCGCTTCCGCTGCGACAGCATATATGCATCAGGCTAAAAGGCCAATGGTGTCAACTTAAAAAGAAACCTGCAGCCAATCGGAGCCGAGCCGCGGCAGCGGCATACGCATCAGGCTAAGGCCATTGGGATAATGTATAGAGCCTTACCATGTTGTGACCAATATGGACCCCACCGCGGTAGCGGTGGAATTCATTAGCCCCGCGTGACTGAAGAGCGCACGCATTGCGTGCGATCGAAGGAACGTGGGGTTGTGGAGCATGAAATAAACAGAGAGCTGCGGCAGCAGCGAAACCCATTGTATTTGACCTAGTCAGTGCACATAATTGTCGTTGCAGACACATTTCTGTGTCGCTGCTACCGCAGCTCCGTTTTTATTGATGCCTCATAAACCCCACGTTCCGCTCGGCCTGCGCGCGATGCGCGCAGCCTTCACTGCACGCGGGGCTAGAGCTGCATTTCGCCACTACCGTGGCTCGGCTCTGATTGGTTACAAGTTTTTTTAAGTTGACACCACTCCAGCCTTAGCCTGACGCGTATGCGGTAGCGGCGAAATTCATTAGCCCCGCGTGGAGCACGGCCGCAGCGCGCTCGCGCTACGGCCGGCGGCAGCGTGGGGTTGCGGTAGCAGCGACACCCTAGCCAACAGTCGCCTGATGTATGAATTATTTTTCTACAGCCCCGAGCTCGCGAGGGGTCGTAGAATTTCCACCCGTACAGACTGCTCGTTAATGTCGCACACATCGCCGTCATTTGGGGCAAAGGTAAGCGAGAGTGCCAGTATTTCGCTCGCAATAAAGGCTTCGTGTGCCTTGAGTGCCTGCTCGATTTCGGCAGGGGCAGCGACCGTGAGGTGAATGCGGTCAGAAATATTGAAATTCTTCTCCTTGCGCAACGTGTTCACACGGTTTACAAACTCGCGGGCAATGCCTACAGAGATCAGCTCTGGGGTGAGTGCTGTATCAAGGGCAACCGTGATATCTTCACTGTTGGCAGCAACAAGATCCTCTTTCACAATGCGCTCGACAGCTACATCTTCAGGTAAAAGCACCACTTGCTGCCCCTCGAGAATAAGCGTCAGCGTCCCGCCTTGCATGATTTTGTTAAGCTCTTCTTGGGAAAATGCATCAATTGCAGCGTGAGCCTGCTTCATGAGCTTGCCAATTTTTTTGCCAAGCAGGCGGAAATTGGGCTTTGCTTGTAGCCGTACGAACCCACTTTCATCAGTTGAAAACACCACTTCTTGCACGTTGAGCTCATCGGCTATAAGCTGCTTTTCCTGTTCTAAGAGCTCTATGTTTCGCCTATTTGCCGAGATAATAAAGGCCCTCGCTAGTGGCTGGCGCACTTTGAGCTGTTTTTCCTTGCGCAGGCTGTGACCAAGGCTGACAGCACGCTGTACGGTAGCCATCACTTCTTCTAGGAAAAGATCCCGTTCGCTTGCCACATACTGTGGAAAGTGTGTAAGATGTACAGACTCAGGGTTGGTTTTGAGCCTGAGGTTCAGATACATCTCTTCTGCAATAAAGGGCACGTAGGGTGCTGCAATCTTTACAAGGTGGACGAGAACGGTATAGAGCGTTTTATGCGCTTCATGGCGATCACGGGTTGCCTCATCACTCCAAAAACGCCTCCTTGAGCGGCGTATATACCAGTTTGTAAGCTGGTCAATAAAATCCACAAAGGGATGCACAGCATGGCTCAAATCATAGCGATCCATGGCCCCTTCCACATCGTGAATGAGTTTATGGACCAGTGAGAGCATCCAGCGATCGATGGCTGCCTGAGGCGTGAAGGTGGGGTCGATCGCCTCGGCTTCCCACGAGTTTAAGCGGGCATAGGTGATAAAAAAGCTATAGGCATTCCAGAGAGGCAAAAGCACGTGGCGAAGTACGAGTTCCACGCCTGGTTTAGAAAAACAGAGATCATCGGCCTTCACAGCAGGGCTACTCAGCATATACAAGCGAATACTATCAGCACCGTAGATATCGATCACTTCTTGCGGGTCAGGATAGTTTTTAAGCCGCTTTGACATCTTGTTGCCATCTGCCGCTAAGATAATTCCATTAACGATGACATTCTTAAACGCAGGCTTTTCAAAAAGCGCTGTCGCCAGCACTGTCAGTGTATAAAACCAGCCTCGTGTTTGATCCAGCCCTTCTGCAATAAAGTCAGCAGGAAATGCTGTCCTAAAATGTGTTTCATTCTCGAAGGGATAATGCTGCTCTGCATAGGGCATGGATCCTGATTCAAACCAGCAGTCAAATACCTCAGGAATACGGCGAAAGAGCTTGCCATTTTTGGTAAAGGTCAGCTCATCAATAAAATGGCGATGCAAATCCTGGATCTTTGTACTCGTAGCATCTTCGAGTTCTTGCTTGCTGCCAAATACAACTATCTCCCCATCGTCGGCTCTCCAGATAGGTATAGGTGTTCCCCAATAACGATTGCGGCTAATTGCCCAGTCACGTGCCCCCTCAAGCCATTTTCCAAATCGGCCATACTTGATATGCTCGGGCATCCAGTAGATTTGTTCGTTTGAATTTAAAATTTTATCTTTGATTTTTTCCACTGCAACAAACCAGGTCGCCACAACTTTATAGATAAGTGGGGTATCGGAGCGCCAGCAAAAGGGGTAGCGGTGGCGGCAGTTTTCATGGCGAAAGACGCTGCCTCGATCTTTCAGCATTTTAATAATGTCTTTATCGCAGTCTTTGACAAAACGGCCTACAAATTCGGGAACAGCGTTTGTAAATTGGCCATTTTGATCAACAGGGCAAACGAGAGGGATTTTATGTTTTTCACAGGCGTAAAAGTCGGCTTCACCAAAGGCAGGGGCAGTATGGACAAGGCCAGTGCCTTCATCGATGGTGACAAAACCGTCAGCAATAATGTGAAAGGCGCCCTTCATTGCATAGTCTTGAAAATGGGGGAAAAGGGGCTTATAACGCTTGCCAACAAGGGCTTTGCCTGAATATTCATTGAGTATTTGATACGCTACACTGTCTTTAAAGTAGCGATCAAGGCACTGGCGCGCGAGGATGTATTTTTTACTGCTTGCACTCTCTTGAATCATCACATAGTCAATTTCTGCGCCTACAGTGATAGCCATGTTAGAAACAAGGGTCCACGGTGTTGTCGTCCAGACAAGTACGAAGGTATTTTCTTCGCCAAGAAGTTCGATGGCTACTGTAAGGGAGGGATCGTCAACGTCTTTATAATTTTCAGAAGCTTCAAAATTAGAAAGAGGAGTCCCCAATTTTGCAGAGAAGGGCATTACTTTATACCCTTCATAAATTAATCCTTTTTTATAGAGCGACTGAAACACCCACCATACCGATTCCATAAAAGGAAGATCCATAGTTCGGTAGGTTGTATCAAAATCCACAAAGCGGCCCATTCGGAGCGTCGTTTTCTTCCATTCACTTGTATACCTAAGTACGATCTTTCGACACTCTTCATTAAATGCCGCAATACCAAATGCTTCTATGGAGGCAGCGCCAGAGAGGTTAAATGCCTTTTCAATTTCGTTTTCAACAGGCAGCCCATGGCAGTCCCAACCTATACGACGAGGAACATAATACCCCTTCATCGTTTTGTAGCGAAGAACCACATCCTTAATGGTTCCAGCAAGCAAGTGGCCATAGTGGGGGAGTCCCGTTGCAAAAGGTGGCCCATCATAATGAGAAAAGAGAGGTCCTCCCTCTCTTTGTGCTATAGACTTAGGGAGAATTGCATTGTCCTGCCAAAACTGCAGGACGCGCTCTTCTCGTTTTGCAAAACTTTCCTTGGTATTGATAGCTTCAAACATGTTATTTCTTTTTGATTTTTGGAATATACTGATTCACATATTCTGGCAAAGCAAATGAAGCTTTATGTATCTTTGGATTGTAATAGCGCATGGATCCTTTCACACTATGCAGTCTCTTGGAGAGCTTTTTCGAAGAGAGCGCATAATTGGAATATTTCTCTGAAGCTATGCCAAAGGCCAGATAGCCACCGAGATAGGATGGCACTGGCGCTACATAGAAGCTTACGTGCTTAAATTCATGGGCGATGTTGGCAAACACACTGGTTATTTCCAAACCATTTGTAAAGGGTATGCCGTTTTGCATGGAAATAAGCCCTTCGGGGTTCAGGATTTTCTTGCAGTCAGCATAAAACTCCGAGCTAAAAAGCACCTTGCCAGGCCCTATAGGATCAGTGGTATCACAGATGATAACATCAAACGTGTCTTGTGTTTCTTTTACAAATTGCGTCCCATCTTGAATGACAAGCTTTACGCGCTGATCATCAAACGCGCCACTAGAATGATTTGGCAGCCATTTCTTACACAGATCCACCACTTGACCATCGAGATCAACCATGGTGACTTGTTCGACAGTTTTGTGCCTGAGTACTTCTCGAAGAGAGCCCCCATCACCGCCACCGATAATAAGCACTTTTTTAGGCTCTGGATGTGTGAGCATGGGCACATGTACAATCATCTCATGATAGATAAACTCATCTGCTTCAGTGGTTTGAACAACGCCATCAAGTGCAAGCATCCGACCAAAACGGCTATTTTCAAAGATTAAGATATCCTGAAAATCACTTTTTCCTTCATATAATTTTTCCGTAATTGCAAAAGATTGCATCCATGGATCAAGAGGTTCCCTGGGATCGATTTCTTGGAAGTAGGGTTGTGTTTGTTCCTCGGCATATGATACTGCTGGTGTTATTGCCGCTGTTATCATACATATTGTCATCAATGCTTTTATTATGTTCACAATGGTTCTCCTTGTTGTGTTATTTTCGTCATGTACAATTTTCCGGAGGAAAATTTGCACATGACCCAATACTTATGCCAAAAACAGACATTTTACGCTACGGAATAATACGAAGCAATGAAAAATTAAGAAAATCGCACGATGTCAATTGATAATTTACATCATTTTTGACGCCAAAGAGTTTTTCCCCACTTCCGGCGTGCACGTTATGGAGGTGGCCGAAAATGACATGGTGTACCCCAGCAGCTTCTACCATTTTTGATACCGTAGAATCAGCAAGATCTGCCGAAATGGGGGGGTAGTGTGTAAGCACGATTTTTATTTTTGCATCTTTGTGCAGTGCTTGGAGGCCTAGAGCAAGTCGTCCAATTTCGCGCTGAAAAATTTTTTCATCTTCTTCGATATCTCTATCTTTTTTTGCTGCTTTTTTTTCATTGCCGGTATCAGAGATAAGAATATAGGGTGCAAAAGTATACTCTTGACTATCCCAGAGCCTTGCGCCGCACACAGAGATGTCATTGTAATGAAACGCATCAGTTCCAAGCACATGGATGCTGGGAGGAAGTATTTTGCGAATTTTTGAAAGGGAGTGCCACCAGTAATCGTGGTTGCCTTTGATGAGTACTTTGGTGCCAGGGCGCTCAGCAATCCATGCAAGATCTTTTTCAGCCTCTTCTAGATGCATTGCCCATGAAATGTCGCCAGGAATCAGCACGAGATCATCAGGCGCTACTTTGTCGTCCCAATCTTTTTGGATTTTTTCGAAATGGCGCACCCAATGAGGGCCAAACTTGTCCATCTCCTTGCCAGGACAGCCAAAACTTAAATGTAAATCGCCTATTGCCCAAATGGTCATATCTACTGCTCCCGCGCGTGCGAAGGGGGCAGTGAAAGTATTCGTCTATATCGCGTGTCACTATAATAACACTTTAAAATGATGGCAATTATCGCAACAATACTCAGTACAATCACATTTGGGAGGCGAAAGAAGGGGACTGAAGGTTGTGGGGGTTCGCCGAATCGTTTGCCAAAAGGCCAGAATATGCACACAGGGGAGCCCTGAATGTTTTTTTCTGGGACAAAACCAAAGTAGCGACTGTCGGCACTATTGGCATAGTTGTCTCCAAGTGCAAGATAGTTTTTCTCAGGAATTTTTAAGCCAAAGTTTCTAATTTGCTCTTCTGATGGGGGGCCAGAATCTGTAAAGGCAACATAATTCGAAGAGTGTATAGCTCGCTCTTTTTCCAACTCATGGAAGCGATACAGTACAGGAGAGTTTTCAGCCAAAAGGGGGGTATTCATCGTAAATAATACCCCATTTCTAAAATAAGCGTAGCGCGCGGGAAAGAAGGTTCGCTTACTCGCTGCCCCTCGAGCTCCTGGATTGGTGAAGGGGCTGAGCTCTATCCCTGAGTTAAAAAGTGTCTTTAGTGCTGCTGGTGTTTTCGGATAAATAGGATGTGAGGGGGCAAGCTCTTTACTTATGCTGAGTGAATTGATCGAATAGGCTTTGCCATTGAAAAATTCGTATACGCCATCTGGCACATCGCTTCCAAGGAAGATTGAAGGCCCCGTCGGTGCATCCCCTTCTCCATATCGAAAAGCGGCTCCATTCTTTACTATAAAGCGAGAAGTGTAGAGGCCGGATTTCAGCGCTTCAAGTTCCTGCTCATGCAGTGGTATCCAGGTCGTGTGGGTGCATATTGGAGAAGCCGTATTGTGTCTCTCAAGCCATTTCTGGAGCGCCTCCGCAGTAATGAGGGTAGGCGAGTGTTTGAGTTCGAGAAATAATAGGGCGGCAGTCTCCGTGTAGCCAGCTTCCAAGGCCTCACCAGGTAGATCTTGTGGATTAATGAGCCGGCACTCAGCATAGTTTTTTATTCCCCAAAGCGCACCATAGCTATTGGCAGGATTGTGTTCGAGAAGTGTTGCAGAAACAGTAGTAGGCGTAAAGGTCACTCGAGCAAGAGGCATATTCATCTGCTTGATGGTAAACTGCTGCTCAGAGTCTTTGCGTAGTATTTTCTCATCAATTTTGCCTTCGAAGGTAGAGAAGGGAATGTGTTCAATAGGGGAATGGATGGTCGAAAAAGATTGCCCGTGTTTATCAATACCATAGATACGGCCACCATAAAAATAGAGGGTGTCGCCCGGCTTGCCCATACAGCGTTTCACGTATCGTTTTTTTCCAGGGAAAAGAAGAAAATATTTTGTATCCACATCGGGAAGGTCGATACCATCTCCTGATAAGACAATAATATTGCCACGCTGTATCAGGTCTGGTTCGAAATAGAGATGCGATGTTTGAAAGGGCGTGTTAATACCGTAGGCATCCTTTGAGACGATGACACGGTCCTGCTCTTTAAATGTCGGGCGCATCGATCCTGTGGGTATTTCATAGAGCTCAAACCAGGTATAGCGCACGATGCCTGCAATACAGATAGCACATGCAAGGACGGCAACGAATTCCAAACAGCGTCGTAGCATACCTTTGTGACCGTGGGTCTTTAGGTAACTGTCAAGCTCGCTAGCATAGTCGTTTGCGTGCAGTCGATCCTTAGAGAGTATAGCCTGATCAAGGGCCGTTATTTGCTTTTCAAGACGTGTACGTGCCTCATCTGGTAGCGTATTTTGTGTTTTTTTATAGAAGCTGATCGCCTCTCTCCATATGAGCTTACATTTGTGTAGAGAAAACATTCTCCAAGTGTATCAAATTTTGCAAATAAGAACAAAGGCAATAAAGGCAATAACAGCAATAATTAACCTACTGCCCTGAGCTTGCGAGGGGTAGTAGGTTACAATAAGTTCTCTAAATGTTCGCCATTTTTTCGATTTTTTCCTCTGTTTGTGTGGGAAGTGTGTAGATGGATTGTTAGTATTGTAGATAAGTAGAGGTCAATTTATGAACATCTAAGAAACTGCATATCTCAGAAGCTGTTTTATAAGTTACTGATAATCAGTGACTTATATTGTGGAAAAGAGAGTTGTTACAAACAGGGCATGCATGATTTTGCTTGCATTTTTTTTGTTCATAAGAAACGTATTACTCAGGTATCCCAAGCGTTAGAGCAGGATTATAGAGTAAGCGCCCAGAATCGACAACTCTGAGTTTCACCTTGCCAATATTGCCGGTGATTTCAATCCAATAAGGGAAGAAAGAAAGGGCCTGAGAAGAGGGCTTAGGAATATAGATGTAGAGCACTCTGCCACTGAGATCACTGACATCTTTTGGCCATTCAGTACGATATACGTGGCACTGCACGGCTTGCTCGCTCCCTTCGTAATATACTTTTGGCTGCCATAGTTTTCGAAAATCAGGCTCACCAGGCATTGGTGGGGGGCCGATGCGCTTTCTTGCTTCTATGGGTACTAGGGTCAAGTGAAGCTTTAACAGCGTAGGCAAAAAGGAGTATTGGGGGTTCAGTGAATCTTGAATCCAATTACTGCCGACCAAAGAGAACGATCGTAGTATTTCTCCGGATGTCATACTCACACGACAAACGCGCCATGCAGTATGGCCTGGAGCATCCGATGCAAGCCACGCTTGCCAGCTATTATTTTTATCAATATCTTTTTCTTGCACCGTGATCTCTTCAATGGTACACTCATTTTCTGTCTTCTCCATAATATGAAAAAAGGTCAGCTGTTTTTGATGGGCAAACACAATGAAATCACCACTTTCTGCTTTGTAAAACTCCTCGCGCAGAGTGAGTGCATGCAGAGTAAGTACATGTAGAGGCAAGGCAACAAGACAACAAAGAAACAGTAAATAACGCATAAACAAATTTTAGCAAAAAAGGTTTTATAATGCAAAAAAAAAATCGTAGTCAAATCATGTATGGTGTCAATTTGTTTGACAATGAAACAGTAGTTGATTTTATGCAGCCCTATTCGCGTAGGGTGTTAGTGGTGGATAGAGTCGTGGAGCCACAGGTGTCTCAGCTATGTCACCTGTGGGATAATACGATCGCTATTGATGGGGGAGAAGGGATAAAGACAAGACAGAGTAAAGAGCATATAGAAAATCAGCTTATTGCCTATGGCTGTGATAAAGATACACTCTTGGTAGCTGTAGGGGGCGGTACTGTGTTGGATGTTGCTGGTTTTGTCGCAGCAACATACTATCGGGGCATCGATGTCTGTTATTTTCCATCGACACTTCTTGCTATGGTAGATGCGGCAATTGGGGGGAAAAATGGGTTGAATGTAGGAGAGGTAAAAAACTGTATTGGGACTATATATTATCCGCGCTTTGTAGGTGTTGATGTAGCTTTTCTGAATACGCTTCCAGACGGTGAAATGCAGAACGGTTGTGTAGAAATGGCTAAGCATGCGATCCTTTGTGATGATGTATATCGCTTTGACGCTGCCCTCTCGGCAATACTCATGCGAGATACAACCATTGTACTTGAACAGATAGAATATAGTGTACGGCGCAAAATAGTATTTCTCGATATTGAGATACGAGATATTTTAAATTTTGGACATACCCTTGGCCATGCTATAGAGGTGCTATCTGGCTACACGATCCCGCATGGGCAAGCGGTGGCTATAGGCATTATTGGAGAGAGTATGCTGTCACACCTCTCCGGGTATCTTCCTCTTTCTGAGTATACAACCATCGAAAGCCTTATTAAGCGTATAGGATTACCTCTGAAGATACCCCAAAAATACCCCTTCAATGCGTGGATGGAGGCATTATTGAGAGACAAGAAGGTGAAGCATCACTCTCCTTATTTTGTACTGCTTGAGAGGATGGGAAAGCCGCTGAAAAAAAAGGGCAGGTATTGCCATGCAGTAGATAGGAGAATACTACAAGAGGTTATAAGCACTATATGTTAGTCTGTTCTATACGCCCTACTTGTGTAGAGGAACTTAGAGAATTGCCCGCTGATGTGGATCTTATTGAAATACGCCTCGATGGGTTACAAGAAATACCATTTCATGAGCTGCAAGATATTGCAAGAAGAGGAATCCCTTTCATCCTCGCAGCACCGCACATCATGGATGAGGAAGTGTATGTACAGCTTGCTGCCTGCGCTCCTCTCTATCTTGATGTGCCTTGTACAATGCCTTCGGCTCTTTTTACACGCTTGAAAAGGCAATACCCTGATGTAAAGATTATTGCATCATATCATAATTATGAGTGCACTCCTGAGGACTTGTCCGGAATTTATATTGATATGTTTCTATGCGACTGCGACAGAGTAAAAATAGTAACCTATGCAACGTCAACACTTGATGCACTCCGCATGCTCTGCTTTTTGCATTTCTTGGCTCCTCATATACCTGTGACTGCATTTTGCATGGGAGAAATGGGGCGCTGTACCCGTATCCTACAACCACTTTTTGGCGGCAAAGAGGCAATGTCCTATGCATGCCTCGAGGGAAAGCCGACGGCCGAGGGGCAGCTCTCTTACAAAGAGATGCAAGAGGTATACCATTTTCATAAGCTGAGTGCGCAGACAAAGCTTTTTGCTTTACTTGGCGACCCCGTTGACAAAAGCCCCTCACATATTTTGCACAATGCGTTATTTCGGTTTTTTGGCCTTGATTTTGTGTATGTGAAGTTGACAGTTACTCCTGATGAATGTAAGACAGTGATGGCTCATTTATTCTTCCTTGCGAGAGGATTGAGTATTACAGCCCCCTTAAAACAACAGCTGCGGAATGCAAATACTGTTTTTTTTAAAGGAAGAACGAAGTTTTTGAATACTGATGGCCTTGCTGTTATGGATGCGCTGCAAGCACATGGACCACTTAAAGGCGCACGCTGCCTTATTATTGGCGCTGGAGTCACTGGGAAGGCCATTGGAGCTGCAGCGAAGAAGCGAGGGTGCCAGGTACAGTTTTTCAATCGAACAGCAAAAGAGGGGGTTCAGCCTCTTGAGGATTTGCAAGCGGCGTGCCTTGCTGGCTACGATATATTGGTGCAAGCAACGCCGATAACAGAGCTTCCCATAACGGCTGAATGCATACATCCTGGTACTCGAGTGGTGGATGTTGTTTTAGCGCATGAGACACCCCTTTTATCATGGGCAAAGGCGCGCGGAGCTGTTGCTATTTCTGGCTTTGAAATGTGGTGTAGGCAAGCTGCGCAGCAGATTGCAATTTGGACTGAAGGGAGGGTTGGGGCTCAGGAGGCGCTTGCATTTTTTATGGAGCACGCCGTAGTCAAAGGAGCTGAGGTACAAGAGAGAGCGGGAGCTTAGGGTGTGGGCAGTTGGAGGTTGTGGGGGCTTTTTTTAACAGGGAGAGCTACAGGAGATAGCTTACAGAGAGAGCTTGTCAGAGGCGTTAGGGGTGCTAGATGCATTTTTTCTTAAAGACGTGAGGAATTTTAGCGAGGATGGACAATACGTCCCGCCGCGGCAGTGACGAAATTTATGTTTTAGCCCCGCGTGCAATGAGGACGAGCGAGAGCGAGCCCGAATGGAACGTGGGGTAGCAGCGACAGTTTTAAATATCTCTTGTGTGCGCTTTACATTTTTCTCTTGTTGACAAATCACAGAATGATATGCTACCGTTGAAGAAAAATCTGTGGGCGCAAACACCGGTCGGATTGAGTGTTTTTAAGGTAGCCACACTCATGTGATTGAATCGAATTTTAAATAACGAGAAAAGGTTCCGCAAGTTGGCTGAAGGCCAAAAAGTGTAACAGCCCGGGGCACGCCCAATGGTGTCAACTTAAGGAAAACGCATAACATATCATGCTTCTAGTTGATATGGACCCCACCGCGGCAGCGGTGGAAGCTCATTAGCCCCGCGTGGAGCACGGCCGTAGCGCCTGCGCTACGGCCGGCGCAACGTGGGGTTACAGGTGCATGAAATACAATAGAGCTGCGGTAGCAGCGAAACCCATTTGTGTTTGGCATAATCAATGCAGATCTTGACAAAACATACAAAAGGAGTCGATAACATGAAAAATTTTACCATAAAAACCGTGTTGTTAACAGCAAGTCTATTACTAGGACTTGTCTGTAGTATATCTTCTCTATATGGAAAAGACCGTACGCATAAAATTGCTGTACGTTCAGTGGGATATTACTATATCTCGAAATATAAAATTCATCCCATATCACATACTGATGTAGCGCCGCTTGATGTTCATTTGTGGTTAGGGCGTGGCACGTTAATCCTTAAAACACACGAAATTGGATACCGGAATTTGTTTGCGCAAGGTTTAAAAGGGAAGTTATTCTTTACAATTGATAATAAGCCTGCTCGTATTGAGTTCCAAGAACGGAGATCTCATAAACTCACAACGCAGAAGAAACATATCCATACCTCTTCCATGTGGTATGTGCCACTTAATAGGATCATGAGAGTTGCATGCCAATGTGATAACATTGCAACAAAGTCGGGAGGATTCTCAGGTCTGCCTCATTTGGGACGAGCACGTTGGCCTTTTCGAATACGGTCATATAATGATAGCGTGATGTATGCGACATATGTGTTAGGGTCTCAGACAGGTGCATTTTATCCTTATCAGTCACGGGTTGTTAAGATTGCCATTAAGAAAGAAGAGGACGCTGAGAGAAAAACTTCTATGATCGTAGCTACAGCTACGTTCACACCATACTGGAAGAAGACAGGTGTTAACACCGAGTTTGTATTGCGATATATCGTAACAAAAACAGGGATTCGAGAGTATGAACAAAAACACGTCAATGCATATCACGGGCGCTGGCTAGTGCCGGTGAAAAAAGCCGTGGAAAGGAGTGTTAAGCAATATTTTATGCTGAAACGTGCGGTGAGAGCAGTGTGAACATAACAAAAAAGGAACACATATATGAGAATTTTTGGATTTTTATTTTTGATTTTGCAGTTTTTTATTCCTCTGACTTTATCTGCGAAAGCAATGCATCTCTTTCTTGCTGCAGATACAGCTGCTGAAAATTTAAAGGGGAGTCCTGTGCGCGATTGCGCGACTGTAGAAGAGAGTTTTTCTTATATTGCAGAGTTATGTAATGTTGCGTTTTACAGTAAAAAAATCACAAGCACGGATCAAACGCTTACGAGTGCACATCTTGAAGCATGGATAAAAGAAGCCCATGTCGCACCCGATGATATACTTATTTTTATTTCACTGGACATGGTGATCGCAGTGCAAAAAAAACGCCTATGATATGGCCACGTATGCGATTTAGCGATGGCAAAATAGACGCTGCGGCAACTATTGAGAAATTATTTGCAAAAAGGGCAGCCCTTACGCTTGTCTTATTTGATTGCTGTAATAACTTAAGTTCCAAGGATTCTCAAGCCGTGGAATCAATTAAAACATTTGAGCTTAAGCGCAAGAATGATCCTCGTATTGCTGCTAATTTCCGAAAGCTTTTCTTGAAACGATGTGGGGTACTTGTGGCTTCTGCTGCAAAGCCCAAGGAATATTCTGGGGGGGATGGCGATCGAGTTATATTTGAGAGGGGCACAGAGAGATGGGAAAAGGGTGGATCGTATTTTACAAATGCCTTTTTTAATACCCTTTTTGAAGAAGTAGAGTTGCCGTCTCCTCATTGGCGGTCAATCTTTAGGAAGACAAAAAGAATCTGTCATAAGGGGAATAAAGAAGAGAATGGATCACTTGAAAAAATATCGCGTCACAGAAGTCCTCAAACCCCACAGTATGTGATTCTCATTGGGTCCAAAAAGAAAGAGGTACGGGAATATCTACGCTATCTTCAAAAACATTGCCTCTATTGTAGGAGACATCATCACTCTAAGGATCTTGATGTTGAGAGCCGTTTTCCCGACAAGGTGCGAAAGGCGGTGTGTTTTGTGCAGGCACTCTCCTGCGATGAGGAATAACCTAACGTCATGTGCAATTTTTCGTAGAAAAATTGTACATGACGTCTATAGTTTGTACCTTGCGCTGCCGTTCATGCTGTTGTTGCCCTTCAGGCAACGGAAAAGGGGCACGTCCTTTACCCAGGGCGTTGCCCTGGGTTGGGCGATTACTCCCACAAGGTCGCCTGAAGGGCGACAATTGCAACAGCCCAGGGCAACGCCCTGGGTTAGGCGATTACCCCCACAAGGTCGCCTGAAGGGCGACAATTGCAACAGCCCAGGGCAACGCCCTGGGTTAGGAAAAAGGTACAGACTATACCTAACGTCATGTGCAATTTTTCGTAGAAAAATTGTACATGACGTGTGTACTAATGAAACAAGTCCGGCAGCGCCGGTAGCGTCCCTTTTTCGAGTACAGGCTTTGCTCGACTCGCCCTTTTCTGTTTTTCGAGCTCCGCCAAGATCACAGTTGCCCGTGCAACAACAGATGGCGGCAGTCCTGCAATGCGAGCGACATGAATGCCATAACTACGATCGGTTTTGCCTTTGACAATAGTATGTAAGAAGGTAATGCCATCTTGATGTTCTGAGACAGCTACATGATAGTTGCAGACACAAGGGAAGTGATTTTCAAGCTCAGTCAGCTCATAGTAGTGGGTGGCAAAAAGTGTTTTTACGCCCTTCATGATCAAGAATTCGGCGACAGCCCAGGCGATGGAGATGCCATCGTAGGTGCTGGTGCCGCGCCCAATCTCATCAAGAATCACAAGCGAGCGATTGCTTGCAAGGTTGAGAATAGAAGCTGTCTCTGCCATCTCCACCATGAATGTAGACTGACCGCGGGCGATATCATCGCTTGCTCCAATTCTTGAAAACACTTTATCGACAATGCCTATTTTCGCTTTGGCTGCAGGAATAAAAGAGCCAATTTGTGCAAGGATCACGAGGAGAGCAACTTGGCGTATATAGGTCGATTTGCCCGCCATATTAGGCCCTGTAAGCAACATGAGCGTCTTTTCATCACATCCAAGATGAATGTCATTAGGAGTAAAAGGAGTGGTAAGATGTGCTTCTATGACTGGGTGGCGTCCTCCTACAATTTCTATCCCCTTAGAGCTGTCCACGATGGGTCGCTTAAAATGGTGCTTCTCAGCAGTAATTGCCAAGCTGCGAATGACATCGAGTGTGGCTATTATGTGAGCTGCTTCTAAAAGTGGCGCTATCTTCTCTGTCACATATGCCTGGATGGCCTGGAAGCATTGTTGTTCGAGCTCTGCAGTGCGTGCATCGCTTTGGAGTATTTTTTCTTCATAGTCTTTAAGCTCAGGACAAATATAGCGCTCAGCATTCACAAGCGTTTGTCTTCGCACAAAGGTATCGGGCATTTTTTGGCTAGCGCCTCGGCTGACTTCAATGTAGTAGCCGAACATTTTGGTAAAGCCCACCTTTATGGTTTTGATGCCGAGCTCTTCACGAAGCTTGTTTTGAAAATTATGGAGCCATTCATGGCCGTTGGAGCGCAAGTTGTAGAGCTCATCGAGCTCTGCATTATAGCCGCGTTTGAAAAGCGAGCCGTCAGATACGCGAAGAGGGGGATTATCTACTAAAGCACGTTCAATAAGTGTATGAACTTCTTCCACGTGAGGCACGCTCACTTCGAATTTTGCCCGCAGCGTTGTAAGAAGTGGAGATGTACAATTATCAAGATATTTTTTTATGTTTGCACACTCTCGCAGCGAGGCTTTCAATGCGACATAGTCTCGAGGGCCGGCAAGGCCTGCTTGAATGCGATAGGCTATGCGCTCGATATCGTCGATGCGAGCGAGGCTGTCATCAACGCTCAGAGCAAGTTTGAGGCACTCTGCGATGGCATCTTGACGAGCGTTGATTTCTTGTACATGTAAAAGCGGGCTTAAGAGCCACTGTCTAAGGAGTCTTGCGCCCATAGGGGTATTTGTTGCATCAATGATATCCAAAAGTGTGCGCTTTGGCGTGCGCGCTCCTTTTTTGCTTTGAGAGAGGGGTTCTACGATTTCGAGATGAGAAAGGGTTGCCCGATCGAGGAGCATGTGGTTCTCAGCATGGATGGGAGAGCATTTGCGAATATGTGAGGTGTTTATATGCAGCTCTCCCTGGACATAGGAGAGGAGCGCTCCTGCGCTACAGATGGCTGCATGCATCTCTTTAAGGCCAAAGCCATCAAGGGTGTGCACCTGAAAGTGGCTGTGGAGTGTCGTAAGCCCTCCTGTACGCTCGCGATCGAAGCGAAAGCTGCGATCTTCTTCTATACGTGGGCGTAGGGCATAGTCGAGTTCATGCATGAGCTCAGGCTCGAGCGTTATAAAGTGGTGAGGGATGAAAAGCTCTTTGGGAGCATAGCGTAAAATGGTATTGATAAAGGCAGCTTTGTTGCTCGATTCAAAGAGGAGAAACTGTGCTGTTTGAATGTCGAGAAGGGCAAGACCATAGACAAGACCATAGTGTTCTTTTTCCCGGGTAATGGCAGCGAAAAAAGTATGAGTGCCGCGTCCTTCGGTGCTTGTGGGGGCTGTAAGGCCACCGGTTCCTGGAGAGACAATACGCGATATCATGCGGCTCATAAGGCCTTTCCCAGGCCCATTTTTATCGCCCTCAACTTGTTCAGCGATGGCTACGCGAAATCCTGCTTCCACAAGGCTATCGACATAGCCCTCGGTTGTATGCCAGGGCACACCGCACATAGGTATTCCCTGTCTATGTGTGAGTGTGAGGCCAAGCTCTTTAGCTATGACTTGAGCATCTTCATAGAAGGCCTCATAAAAGTCGCCCAGCCGAAATAGCAGAAGCGCAGAGCCTGCCTGATCCTTACATTGCTTCCACTGCAGCATCATCGGCGTCGATGGCACGAGATCTTGCGAGGAGGTTGCAGATTGTGTGTCTATTTGTGTATCCATAGGTAACTATTGTGCCAGATTTGTTATTTTAATCGCTGCCAGATTGTTGCTCTGCCTTTTCCTACAAAATCCTGCAAAATCCTGCAAAATCCTGCAAAATCCTGCAAAATCCTGCAAAAAATTTATCTCATTGCACAGGCTCGGGCTTGGCATATGCGCCAGGCTAAGACCATAGCTCTCACAGGCTTCGTCACATTTTTAACAGGGAGAGCTGCAAGAGAGGGCTTACAGAGAGAGCTTGTCAGAGGCGTGTGGGGTGATTAGGCGCGTTGGTGTTTACGGTCTGGACAATAGGGAGATTAGAGAGAGCTACGAGACCTGTATTGGCTTATACGAAGCACCAAAGATGCATTTTCAACGAGCGTACGCTCGTTGAAGTCCAGACATATAAAAATAGACTGACAAATTAATTTTTCAGTCTATTTTTATATGTCTGGACTTTTCTGCTTTCAGCAGAAAAATGCATCGAACAACCCGGATCTTTCTCTGCATCTCTGTGATCTCCCTCTTAAAAAAAGTTCCCAATACTTGTAATTTTCCATACCGTAAGATCCTGCGTCCACTCTTATTCTCCTCTAAACTCTCCATTCTCTTTGTCACCAAGCCGTGGCACTATCTATCTAAAATAGCATCCTGAAAGCAGCTTCAGGGCACTTTTTTGACTTGCGTGTAATAGCATGTCCCCTGAGCCACACTTATTTACAGGTATTGAGGAGCTCTGTAAAAAAAAGAGCCCAGGCCATAACCACCAACACCACAAGCACCCTACACGCCTCTGACAAGCTCTCTCTGTAAGCTCTCTCCTGTGGCTCTCCCTGTAAAAAAAAGCAACCAGGGCTTGCACTAGCTATAACGTTTGTCATACTAACATCCTTAGCCTGATGCATATGCGGACTCGGGCACGCACATGACGCTCCGCTTACGATGATTGAGGGAAAAAGATGGAAAAGTTTTCTTGCGCTTGGCGGGCTGTCATACGTGTTTGTGGGTCTGGATCAAGCATGAAGTGGAGTTGCAGGCGCAAATTTTGTGCTTCCGCACTTGCATTACTGAAACTTTCTCCAGCTACAAGTGCTCTGCGGGTGGTGTTTATGTCTTCTAGAAGCTGGTTACAAATGTCTTGCGTTGGTATGTTACTATGATTTTCATGCCAGTTTCTTGCTAGTAGTGCCATAGTGGACATCCATGATGGCGCGTTTCCAATAACTGTTTGATAGAGTGTCAGCCCTAATGCCCAGACATCCGCTGCTTGAGCCATTATAGCATCTTGTGTTGGATGTTGCTGTCTCATAAGTGTGAGTACTTCAGGTGAAGTATAGGCAGGTGTTGCGTATACTCTTAAGGGATGGCTATTGGTCACTACTTCAGCACAACCAAAGTCTGCAAATCGAGTGCTTGCATCTTCATAGCACAACATATTTGCAGGTTTTATATCTCTATGAATGTATCCTGCATTATGTATTGCAGCAAGGCCTGTCAACGACTCTCTAAATATACGTACTTGTTGTGCTGGCGTATTTCCCTCAGAATGAATAAATCGGTTCAACGGTGTTGCCCGCTCGGTTACAAGTTGCAGCCATGGTAGACTGATAGTGCCTGAGGGTAAATTACACTCTGTTTGTCTGCTTACTACAAGTTCAGGTGGCTCGATAATGTGAGGTACATGGCGTGCATGGAGCTCTTCGAGTATTCTGATTTCTCTTTGGGTACTCTCAATAGCACCATACGCAGTAAGTGTTACTCTAGCATGGGGAGTGAGACTTTGTTCTGCTGATTCAGGTAGGGTAATACGCAAACTCATTGTTGCTTCCTTGGATGCTCCCTCTCCTATAATGTTCGCCGTGTTCCTCTGAGGGAAGATGTAGATGTGCCTGCCGATTATTCGCACTTCATGTTGCGCACCTGTTTCTGAAGGACGCAATAAGAGGCTGGAAATGGCGAGATTGTTTGTGCGTATTGCTCGTTCAATGGCTCTTGCGGTGCGTAAGGCGGTGAGAGGCAGTCCAGAGCTATCGTAAGGAAAGATGGCCTGAAAGAGCCGCCCTATCATTGTGTGCTCGGAATGAGAAGACCCAGTGAGTGCTTCTTGGATCAGTGTTATGGACGTACTGGGAAGGCGGTTGATAAAGGTATCAAGCCATGCTGGATTTGCTGCTAATAGCTCACATACATTTCTTTTGATATCTTCACGGAGATGCGCTGGAACTCCATTTAAGAGGTAATTCTGGGTGATGTAAAGAGGAGGTGGTGACGGTGGCAAAGGTGTTTGTTGAGAGGAAAAATAGTTCTCAACAAATAGAGAATTTATCGCTCTTGCGGTTTGTGTTATGGGTGAGGAGGGCCCATGTGGTGTTTGCGCAGTAGGAAGAGAAATAGGGGCAGCGCGACCTCTTCTACTCCGTAAAGAGAAGAGAGGCGTCGATATTTGTGTAGTTGTTACTAGAGGACTAGGTGCTTCAGTCATGACATTCCCTCACCCTTCATTATACAATTTAAAATTTTTTATTTAAATATGCAGAAGAGAAAAGTAATGATAATGGAATATTTTTCAATTGCAATTTTTTCTTAAAGATGGTACAATCGGTGTTATATAATTAATTTTAATAAGGAGGATAAAAAACATGTCGTTCAATAATACAATAGGCAATCAGGCGTCCTATTCGCCAATAGTATTGCCACCAATATCAGTACCACCACCAGAATTACCGTTGCCACCGCCGACTATATTAGCGTCTGGTATTGCTTTACCGCCTATTTCGATGCCAGTACCTGAGTGTCTAAGACAAAGGCCTGAACCTATAACACCTCGAACACCGATAGCGGCATCATCACAAGAACCGCCAACGCCACCGCCGATTATATTACCATCACTAGTACGATTACGCTCTGGTCATACTGTGCCGCCTATTTCGATACCTTTGAATAGGACTATGAGATTTGTAATGGAGCCCGTAACGCCTCATCCATTATCTGATGAATCAAAGAGCAGAAACATACCTCAGCTGCCATCACCTGAAGAGCTGTCGTCACCCGTAGCTCCAATGGAAGAGGGAAGAAGGCGAGTTCACTTTGATTTTGGTCGTAATCAAACCTATACCTTTGAAAAATGGATAACGCCTTTTTATATTCATGAGGAGTCTTCTGTTCCTGAGAATTCTTCGCCTGACTCACCTCAAGACCAACCATATTCTCTTACAGCAGCGGCAACTCTTTCCGATCTGTCTTCCTCGTCATCTGCGACCTCTTCTTCAATAAGCTAACACTCCTTTATATTCATTTTCGACATATGTCATTTTCCATCAGGAAAATGGCATATGTCGTTCCATTTATCCCTGCCATCTGGTATAAGTGGATCCCATGACTACTATCACTATACATCCCACAAAAGCATTACAAGGCACTGTTAGGCTCCCTCCGTCAAAATCGCAGACCATGCGTGCATGCCTTTTTGCCGCCCTGGCAGATGGGCTATCGCACGTCTATAACCCGCTACCTTCGCCCGATACAGATGCAATGCTCACAGCTTGTAGGGCCCTTGGTGCCCATATAGAGCCTTGCACTGGCGGCTATGCGATTAGGGGTGTAGGCATGAGGCGCACACTTACTTCTCATGCAATTGATGCTGGCAATTCAGGTATTGTGCTTCGCTTTGTAGGCGCTGTCTTGGGGCTTTTTGGTGAGCAAGTAACCATTACTGGGGATGCCTCAATGATGGCACGCCGCTCTTGCAGTGCTTTGATAAGAGGGTTAGAGCAGCTTGGAGCCAAAGTAACATCGAATGCATCTCATGTACCACTCACCATTCTCGGCCCCATTCGTCCAGGGCGCGTGCACATTGACGGGGCTGATTCACAGCCCGTCTCAGGGTGTCTTATTGCTACGTCCCTGCTCGATGGAATATCGGAGATCCATGTACAAAATGCAGGGGAAAAGTCATGGATTGCCCTCACAATGCATTGGCTGCAACAACAAGGTGTTACCATTGAACATGATGCTTATAGTACGTTTCGTGTGCATGGAAAAAAACATTTTATGCCTTTTCACTATAGGGTTCATGGTGATATGAGCTCGCTTGCCTATTTTCTTGTAGCAGCACTCCTTTTACCAACAGATGTTTGTATCGAAGATGTGGATCTTGCTGACGGGCAGCCCGATGCTGTATTTCTTCTCATTTTACAAAAAATGGGGGCATCCTTCACAATTGATCATGAAGCGAAAAAACTTTTTGTAAAAGGGCCGCAGAGACTATGTGGAGCGCATATCGATATTAATGATTGTATTGACATGATTACTATTGTCGCTGTAGTTGGCTGTTTTGCCACAGGCAAGACGCATATTACAGGTGCTCGTATTGCTCGTGATAAAGAGTCAGATCGACTGCATGCGATAACTCAAGAGCTTACAAAAATGGGAGCCAATATCGAGGAGAGCGAAGATGGTTTGATCATTACCTCCACAGAGCTACACGGAGCCGATCTTTCCTCTCACGGCGATCATCGCATAGCGCTTGCACTGAGTGTGGCGGCACTGTGTGCACAAGGCCCTTCAACACTTACAGATATTGCCTGCATACAAAAAAGCTTTCCGGATTTTTTTGGCTCGCTCGCTCAATTGCTATGAATATTTATATAGGGGGCCTCCAAGGCGTGGGGAAGACGACATTTGGCAAGGAGCTTGCTCGCTATTTACAGTGTCCTTTCTTTGATGTTGATGCTGTCATTTTAGAGCAGTATGGATCACAATATGACAGTGTCCGGGCGCTATGCAAAGAGCTTGGGCTTGCAGAATTTCGAAGGCTTGAAGCACTCACGGTATTGCAGCTTTCGAAGTACTCTCACACCATCGTTGCCTTAGGTGGAGGTTCATTGGAAAGCACAGAGTCACAGCAGGTGGTTATACAGAGCGGTGTTTTATTTTACCTGTATGCGTCTTATGCTTTTTTTAGGCAGCGATTGAAACAAGCAGTAGAATTGCCTGCATACTTGAACTCAGGAGATCCCGAGGCACATCTGGAACAAGTTTATAACAAGAGACATGCCATCTTTGAAAAGTTAGCGTGTATAACAATTCCGTCATGTGTGGATTTTCCGAAGGAAAACCCACACATGACATAAAATTTATGGGAAGTAATAGTTTTGGCACTCTCTTTCGAGTGACCACATGGGGGGAATCACATGGGCCTGCAATAGGGTGTGTGATTGATGGTTGTCCTGCGGGACTTGCCCTCACAGAGATGGATATTCAGAAAAAACTGGATTTACGAATTCCTGGCAGGTCTTACCAAGTGAGCGAAAGGCAGGAAAAAGATAGGGTAGCGATACTCTCTGGGGTATTTGAAGGCAAGACCACGGGTGCCCCTATTGCTTTGCACATACAAAATACTGATGCCAATACAGCAGCCTATGAGAGCTGTAAGGAGGTACTCAGACCTGGGCATGCCAACTTTACCTATCTTGCGAAATATGGTATTTTTGACTATCGAGGAGGAGGCAGAGCATCGGCAAGGGAAACAGCCTGCAGAGTGGCCGCTGGGGCAGTAGCAGAAAAGCTCTTAAGCCTTGCAGGAGTGCGGATTATAAGCTATCTCAAAGCAGTAGGTGAGTACTCAATTAATCCGAATATTGAAGATATTGATGTGTTTGAGGCAGCCATATGTGCAAGCCCACTTTTTTGCCCTGAGAAAGAGGCTGAGGAGCAAATGAAAACGCGTATACAAGCGGTAAAACAAGAGGGGGACTCTATTGGCGGTGTTGTAGAGTGTCTCGTCTTGCACTTGCCTGCTGGTCTTGGTGATCCGGTATATGAAAAGCTCGAAGCAAAGCTTGCAGCAGCTATGATGAGTTTGCCAGCCTCGAAAGGTTTTGAAATAGGCGACGGCTACGGTGCAGCTGTAAAAAAGGGCTCCACACATAATGATCTTTTCTGTATAGAGAAGGAAAAGGTGTGTGTACACACAAACCATGCAGGCGGGCTTTTAGGGGGGATTACCACAGGAGCGCCGCTTGTACTACGCACTCACTTTAAGCCTGCGTCAAGTATTCAGAAAACACAGCCGACAGTGGATATACATGGCAATCCCACAGCTTTTTGCTTGGGGGAGATGTCGCGTCATGACCCTTGCGTGGCTGTGAGGGCAGTGCCGGTGTGTGCGGCCATGTGCGGCCTTGTTTGTGCCGATGCATGGCTTATGGGAAAGATCGCTAAATTATAATGTCATGTGCCATTTTCCTTTGGAAAATGGCACATGACGAAAATAGCGCACATAGTGCCAATACATTTAACGCGATGTGCAACTTACGAGCTGTTCGGATTGCCTTTTCTTTGTCCAAAGAGGTGCTTGCAAAATTCCGTTGGAGACAAAATTTGATGATTTTGGCGATGGGGAAAACCTTTTCCAAATCGACATACTCCATCGAGTAGGCGATTTGGAAAAGATTTTCTCCAGCGACAAAAGCGCGAATTTTGGCCCAAATCGGAATTTTGCAAGTACCTCCAAAGGGCAACTACAGCAAAAAGTCGCATATTGCGTAATTATAGGAATCAGATATGTCATTACAAAGATATGTTTTATGTGCTATAGTTGCTGCTATGGCAACTACGCTGCCCATGCATTTGGCAGCTCTCGAGAATACTCCTGTTAAGGAATCGAGGCAGTCTATAGATAGTCAGATTGCTACACTTCAGGAGCAAAAAAAGCAGCTTGAGAGCCGTCTGTTTTTTGCACAGTCAGATGCAGATCGCATTATGTTTTCAGATTGGATGGGGTATCAGCGAAGGGTGCGGGAGATAAAGTTTATGCAAGCGCAGCTTGATCAGGTCAATGCCCAGCTTGATGCTCTCCAGAAAATAAAAGGGAAAACAACAAAATAGTGTTGCAGAATAGATACGAACATCTTGCGCTCTTGACGGATTTTTATCAGCTGACCATGGCATATGCCTACTGGAAGAAATCACTCGCAGAGAGACGTGCTGTATTTCATCTTTTTTTTCGAAGGCCCCCCTTTAAAGGGGGTTTTACCATTGCTTGCGGCCTTGAGCAGGTGGTGCACTTCGTCGAGCATTTTCATTTTGATTCGAGTGATCTTGCCTATCTGGACTCTCTGACTCATTCTAATGGTGAGCGTTATTTTGGGAGAGCCTTTTTAGATATGCTGTCGAATCTTAAGCTGACGGTGGATGTCGATGCTGTCCCAGAAGGATCGGTAGTCTTTCCCTATGAGCCCTTAGTACGGGTTGAAGGACCGCTCATGCAGTGCCAGCTTCTCGAGAGCCCTCTTTTAAACCTCATTAATTTTCCCACGCTCATTGCAACCAAAGCTGCGCGTGTGGTGACTGCCGCCGCAGGGGATCCTGTGATGGAATTTGGGATGCGCCGCGCACAAGGCATTGATGGGGCGCTCACGGCATCCAGGGCCGCGTTTGTTGGGGGCTGTAGCTCGACTTCTAATGTGCTTGCAGGCAAGCTGTATGGAATTCCTGTACAAGGCACGCAGGCGCATAGCTGGGTGATGGCCTTTGAGCAAGAGCAAGAGGCATTTGCTGCATACGCCGACGTTATGCCAGACTCCATTGTTTTTCTTGTGGATACTTACCACACGATTGACGGGGTAAAGAAGGCAATAGTGGTTGCAAAAGAGCTTCAAAGCCAAGGCAAGAAAGTAACGGGGATACGTCTTGACTCTGGGGATTTGGCAGAGCTGAGTCGTGAGAGTCGCAAGCTTCTTGATGCCGCAGGCTTATCGGATGTGCGTATTGTGGCCAGTAACGAGCTTGATGAGACGCTTATCTCAGAGCTTAAAAGGCAAGGTGCTAAGATTTCTGCGTGGGGAGTGGGTACAAACTTAGTTACAGGAAAAGATCAGGGCGCCCTCGATGGTGTATACAAGTTATCAGCAATTCAAGGTGAGCAGGGCAGGTGGCGCTATATCCTGAAGCTCTCAGAGCAGCTTGCCAAAATATCTAATCCAGGCCTGCACCAAGTGCGCAGGTTTATTCGAGATGGGGTCCCTATTGGCGACGTGATTTATGATCGAGAAATTGGTGTGGGCACGAAAGTCCTTGCTGTGGATCAGTTTGATCCAACCAAGCAGGTGAGCTTTGATGGTGGATGCACCTATCAGGATCTTCTGCAGCCTATTTTTCGGAAGGGAGCGTGTGTGTATACACTGCCTGGCCTGCAAGAAATTCGAGAAGTTGCCAAAACACAGCTCCAGGCATTTCCTGTGGGCATCAAGCGGTTCTTGAACCCCCACAGCTACCCTGTGATGATGGAAGAGAGGCTGTATCACATTAAGCTCGATCTTATTAAGCAGTATCGACACCAGCATACTACTGCCCCTGCAGGGCAGTAGTATGCTGGTGTCGAAATGCGTGGAACAGGCTGTGAGATCAACTAGTTGTTGGTGTGGTAGCGGCTATAGCAGCTGCGGCTTTCTCTTTTCTTTGTTTTAAAAAATTAGCTAGACACGCCAAGGCAATCTCATTTGCGTAAGTTGGTTGCTCGCCTTCTTCTCGTGCGTTTACCCATTTCGCTATGTACTGGTCAGGATTATTCACAAATTCTGAATTATTTGCTATATCTTGAATAAGTTGTTTGACTTGTTGTGTAAGTTGACTCATTGAATCAGGTGCACGATTGATAAATAGAGGTCTCGAGGACCCAATGTATCTCTCAGCATTCTCAGCATTTTGTGTAAAATGATAATCTCCAACGAACGATCCTTCAAGCTCGCTACCTCTGAGTTCTACTTTCAACCTATAAGGACGATCATTTTCCTTAATTGATTTTATTATTGTGTCAACTAAAGACTCTGCTGCTTCACGCAGTTCATCGCCAATATCAAAATGGGCAACGTAGTCGTAAATGATACCAAAAATAGGGAGGGGTAGTGCGAGGGTATTTGCTTGAAACGTTTCAAGGGCAAGCCGTAATGGTTCATTTCTTGTGTGTACATGCCTGCCTTGCCATGTGTTACTTGTCGCGCCCGTACTCGATGAGCTACTTGAGCTAGATGACGACGATGATGACGTGCTATTTGTGCTCTCAGTAAGGCTATTTGCCAAGGACAGCTTCGGATCGCCATCATAACTACCTGTTATATTTGTGTTCATATTTTACCTCATAAAAATTGATTAATAATATCATTATTGTATCACAAATAAATGTATATTATCAAGATAATTTTAAACATGTTGTCGGATTCGTATAAAAAAAATTAATTTTAGAAAAATAAAAAAAATGATATATGTATAAAAAAGTAGACATATAAATATTATTTGGTTTAATAAAGGAGGTGATATGCCAATTGAAATAAGAGATAATGGTGTCCATTTTTTACATAACAATAGGGAAATAGGGCAGGGCGTCTCTATTGCTACTGGAAGTGATGGGGTTACATCGGTTGGTCTTCGATGTATTATCCGAGACGAAGGTACAGGAGAGTCTCATACCGTGACCCTGAATAGAAACAATATGGTGTCATATCTTAGCACTGCGGGTATGCATGTTTCCAATTCAATGACAGATACACGCATTTGTGCAATAATGAATGCTGTTCTAGAACGGAATGGTTCAACAGTTTGGGTTCGATCAATGCCATCTTCTCAGGAAATTGAGATGCAGCCAATGTCAGGCGGAGAGTCTATATATTCTGAGCAAATACGTGATATTGCTCAGACGAATAGAGAGCTGGATGCTATATGTAATCGAGCATTTCAGTCTCTGGAGGCAACACCGCGTCGTATTATCTCATCCGAGGATAGAGCTCGTATTAGTCAATTGGAGGAGTTTGTAGATAATCTTGCCACGTGGTTATCCTCTCAGCCTAAAAATGCAGAAACTCGAGGGATAAGAAATCAAATAAACAATCTACAGCGGCAATTGGCACAGATTTCGACTCTTCGTGAATGGTCTATTGATTTAGAACATTTATTGCATGCGGATGTTGATGAAACAACCTTTGCCAACTGGTTAGATGTCGATGAGAATAGGCTTACTGATATTAACTATGTACGGGAGTTACGTGCTACAGTAGCAGACGAGCTTGACAATGTGCAGGACTTTGCCCTTAATTGGATTAATGAACATCGTGATGTGTTAGGGAACCAATACAATACTATGTTATCACGCTATAATAGCTATCGAGATCTTCTTGTCACCACAAATAATGAGTTGATACGTTATCAAATTGAAAATATAGTACGAGAAAATCCACAGCTGCTACAGCAGTTAGAAGCAGCATCTGCATTACCATCAATACCAGAGGTCCCAAACGCTCCTGAATATCCTGAGCCAGTATCTCCATCAGTAATATCAGAAATACCAGAGGCCCCCGTCGCTCCTGAATATCCAGAGCTTGTATCTTCAGTAATGCGCGAAGCTCGAGAAGCCCGTGATCGTTTAAGACCGATTTTACCACAACCTGCTAGAGTAACACCACCTTCTTCAGCAACGCAAGCATTAGGAGAGCGCTTAGTACAACGTTTGCACGAAAGAGCAGCATCCTTGGCAGGAACAACTGAAGCAACACCTTCAGCGCCATTATTACCCTTAACAGGTGCTCGGCATATTCCTCGCCTTATACATATTCCTCATAGGCCGCCAATAGGCCAATAAATTGACACAACTATGTGACAAGCTTTGCGATAATCAATTTCTATTCTCCTCTCATAGTGACAGAGCTTGCTCTGTCACTATGAGAGGAGAACACGATGACGTAGACAACAGAAAAAGTATCTACAAAGATAAATAGATTTTCCATGCATGAAGCAGTTGCACGTAAGGTCTCACAATATATCATGGATAGGTCATAAAAGGTATCCAAATTACCGAAATCAGGGAGAAATTCGAGAAGTTGCCAAAACACAGCTCCAGGCGTTTCCTGTGGGTATCAAGCGTTTCTTGAACCCCCACAGCTACCCTGTGATGATGGAAGAGAGGCTGTATCACATTAAGCTCGATCTAATTAAGCAATATCGACACCAGCATACTACTGCCCCGATGGGGCAGTAGTATGCTGGTGTCGAAATGCGCGAAACAGGCTATGAGATCAACTAGTTGTTGGTGTGGCAGCGGCTATAGCAGCTGCGGCTTTCTCTATTTCTTTCCTTCAGAAAACCTGCAATACAATGATAGGCAACACTTTCTGGGAACATTACCGTATGCCAGCCTAAGGCATCTTCACTACGAAGGTAGTTTTGGCCATCACTTATGAATTTTTCGTGCATACTATTTTTCAAATTAGCCATGCATTCACCAGTATTACTTGCAAAGAGAGGATCATTTGCCACCTTGAGAATGTATTCTTTCAATGCCTTTTTCTTATCATTCACATAAGTTGGTCGCTGTAGATCAACTAGCAATCTGGTCATGAAATATTGTTGACCCCCATTCTCCCTCTCGCAGAAAGCTTCATACTCAGTGTAGGCTTTCTTCACTTGTGGATTATCTATTAGCGACTCAGCTCTATTTACAACAGCATCTACCTCTTCTTTTAGCACTTCGCCAATGTTAGTAGTGTAGTCGCAAATTGTATTGATAACATCAGGAATCAGAAAGCCCGTATTTACAAGTGCAAGCCGTAAAGGCTCATCCCTTGTGTATACTTGCCTGCCTTGCCATGTGCTACTTGTCGCGCCCGTACTCGATGAGCTACTCGAGCTCGAACTGGAAGAAGACGATGATGACGTGCTATTTGTGCTCTCTGTAAGGCTATTTGCTAAGGCCAGCCTCAGATCGCCATCATAACTACCTGTTATATATGTATTCATATTTTACCTCATAAAAATTAATTAACAACACATCGATTTTATCACAAATAAATGTATATTATCAAGATAATTTTAAAGTGTAATTTTAAACACACAGGGCTATCTCTGCCCACACGTTAGGTCAGGCTCGGGCAGGAAAAACGTGTCGGATTGCAGCATTTTTAGGTAGAATTAGGTCTCTTTCTTTGCCCAAAGGGCAAAAATTGCAACAGCCCAGGGCAACGCCCTGGGGTAGGCGATCACCCCCACATTGTTGCCTGAAGGGCAACAACAGATTTTTTTGCCCTGTTGTTGCCCTTCAGGCAACATGTTTACGGTGACCTCTACCCGAGGGTGTCGGTTTCTATTCTCCCCTCATCAGAGGTCGAGCTTGCTCGACCTCTGATGAGGGGAGAACACGACTTTTCTGCAGTGGAATGCAGAAAAGTCGTGACTTTTTTGCAATGGCGTGCAAAATAGTCAGGTTATGATAAAGAGAGCATTGTTAGTAGTAGATGTGCAAAATGACTTTCTGCCGGGCGGCGCCTTGGCAGTACCTGGTGGGGATACTATTATTCCTGTCGTCAATCAGCTTTTAGAGTTGCCTTTCGATGTGCGTGTGGGGAGTAGAGACTATCATCCACGACACCATTGTAGTTTTGCATCTATTTGGGGAAAAAATGTCGGAGAGTGTATAATAGTAGATGGAGGTGAGCAGATCCTGTGGCCTGATCACTGTGTGCAAGGGACAAAAGGTTCAGAATTTGCTTTAGAGCTTCATTATTCTCGCTTTCACAAAGTGGTTTATAAAGGGGTTGATATCGCAATTGATAGTTATAGTGCCTTTTTTGATAACCAAAAGAGGCGCTCGACGGGACTTGGTGACTACCTCAGCCAGCACGCTATCGATGAACTATACGTAGCAGGCCTTGCGACTGATTATTGCGTTCTCTACTCTGTGCAAGATGCGCGCGCGCTTGGTTTCAAAACAACGGTGATTATCGATGGATGCCGTGGTATAGACCTCAGAGCGGGTGATGTCGATCGCGCAATCGATGTAATGCGCGACCTTGGAGTGCATATCAAAACCGCGGAGGAAGTGACTTTAAAACTTTTCCCATCTAACCTGCTCGCCTCATAATACTTCAGAGCGCTGATTTTTTCGTTTTTCGGGGCCAAAATCCGCGCTTTTGTCATTGGGCAAAACTCGCCGCAAATCGCCTACTCGTTGAGTATGTCGATTTGCAGCGAGTTTTCCTCACTGCCAAAATCATCGAATTTTGGCCAGAAAACGAAAAAAATCAACGCCCCGAAGTATTATTCCTTATGTTCGAGACATGCCTTGAAAAACAAAAGAAAGTTTTAGACTTTTTTACTGGCTGCACCACTGCTGAAGAAAAATACCAAAAGATTATTGATTTGGGAAAAACGCAGCCGCATCTTGACCTAAAATATAAAACGGAAGAACACCTTGTCCAAGGCTGTCAGAGCCGTATGTATTTGCATGCAGAAATGCGTGGTGGTTTTGTATTTTTCGAAGCAGAAGCCGACGCGCTTATCTCTGCGGGCCTGGGCTGTCTTCTCTTGTATGTCTATAGCGGGGAAACTCCGGAAGTCATTCTAAAATGTCCCCCACATCATATCGACGAGCTGGGTATTCGCCAGACGCTCACACCTGGGCGTGCTAATGGCTTGGCTTCAGTATATCTCAGAATCAAACAAGAAGCGTTGAAGTTTTATATGGCGCAAAATAAAAGCGGTGGAGACAAAATTCGATTAGCCAACCAGGACGCCGACGCGGTAGCGTCGGAAGCTCATTAGCCCCGCGTGACCGACACACTTTACCACACATCTTTTAGTCTCCGAGTTGTGTGACTAATATGGACCCCACCGCGGCAGCGGTGGAATTCATATCAACTAGAAGCATGATGTGTTATGCGTTTTCCTTAAGTTCACACCATTGGGGCAACGCCCTGGGAAAATGGAAGGGGTGGGATTCGAACCCACGGTACAGTTTTGCCATACACACGCTTTCCAAGCGTGCTCCTTAAGCCGCTCGGACACCCTTCCAGATGGGCCAACTACTCTTAGGGATCGTTAAGAAATAACTCGTACATTTGAGAGGGGATTATAGCAAATTACCCTCTGCGCCTCCTTGCTTGAAGATATTGCCTTGTAATATCTCCTACGCAAGATCGGCTTGAGAATTTAATTCACTCTAACACCCTCTGAAAAGTACGATTTATTCCTTAACGATCCCTTAGGTCCCTCGCAAGCTCGGGAGCCACAGAGTAGTAGAAAAAATCCTTATCGGCAAACTCATTGTACATCACTTTTGCCTTTAAAAGATAGTAAAAACAGTGTATACTTCTTTTTCGTATGAAAAAAATATTGATTCTAATGGCGCTCCTCTGCCTCCATTGTGGCTTTGCTGAGGCAAAAATACGTGTGCTCGTGAGCGTGGCCCCTTATATGCAGGTGGTAACCGATATTGGCGGGGATGAAGTAGAAGTGCAGCTTGTGGTGCCACAAGGAGCCGATTCACATAATTATGAACCCACACCACGGCAAATTCAAGAAGCTGCTCATGCAAAAGTGTGGTTTACTGTAGGTGAGTTGTTTGAAAATAAAGCAATTGAAGTATTACGAAGGCAAAATGAACAGCTCATCGTCTGTGATTTGCGGCAGGGGCTTACTCTTGAACATGCTGGGTGCCACCATCATCAAGGGATGGCTGATCCACATATTTGGATGAGTCCTAAAATGATGCAGCATGAGGTGCGGCTTATAGGTCAAGCACTGCAGCGTGTACTACCAGAGAAACAAGAAGAAATAGCAAGCAGGCTGCAAGCCTACCTAGAAAGGCTGACTCTTTTAGATCAAGAAATCCACTCTCTTATGCAGGGAGCCTCTGGGAAAACGGTGTTTGTGGTGCATCCTGCCTATGGTTATTTTTGTCGCGAGTATGGCGTTACACAGCTTTCACTCGAAGAAGAAGGGAAGGAGCCAACCATTAAACGACTTTTGGAAATCATAGCCCAAGCAAAGACGCTTCATATCGATACCCTATTCATACAGAGCCAGTATGGCTCTAAAGCGGCAGACTATATAGCAAAAGAGATTGGGGCAAATGTGGTAGTCTTGCAGGCCAATCTTCCTGATTATTTTCAGATGATGCATGGGATTGCCACACAATTTGCGGTTGCAGCACGATGACAGCAGCAGTAGTGCTCACGAGCGTGACATTTGGCTATCAGAAAGGCGAGCCGATCATTCAAGAGGCGACGGTCAATATCAAAGAGGGCGAATTTATTGGCATTATTGGGCCCAATGGTGGCGGGAAAACGACCCTTTTAAAGCTCATTATGGGGTTTTTGATTCCTTGGTCTGGAAATATTTCTGTGTATGGACAGCCTGCTACCAAGTATCCAAATGGCATCGCTTATGTGCCGCAAAGCTTTCGTTTTGACAAAGAGTTCCCAATCAGTGTGCTGGAGCTGGTACTTGGAGGATGTTTGTCTCAGCTTTCTTGGTGGGGAGGATTTAGCAAGCAAGATCGAGAAATTGGGCTGTCTGCACTCGAGCAGGTAGGACTTGCCGACTACGCTAAAAAGCCCTTCAGTGCCCTTTCAGGAGGGCAAGCACAGAGGGCCTTTATTGCCAGAGCTCTAGCTGCAAAGCCGCGAATTTTGATCTTAGATGAGCCGACAGCCAGTGTCGACGAAAAAGCAGAGGCCGAAATTTATGAAATCCTGCAGCGCATTCGAAAAAATACAACCGTTCTCATGGTAACCCATGACATTCGAAGAGTGATTCATGATGTAGAGCGCGTGCTTTGTGTTCAGAATAGAGTCGAGAGTGTAATACCCAGTAGGCTTTGTGAGCATTTCGCTCTTGGATTATATCATTTTCCTCTCATGCAAACAGGTGAGACGCATTTTTCCAACAAACCTCTTAAACTAACATGACATTTTTTGAAGCTATCGTATCGAATCATTTTCTTCTCTGGGCAACTCTTGCAGGGTTGCTTGCATCGGTGGTGGGCGGTATTATTGGCACGTATGTGGTTGTTAAGCGCATTGCTTTTATTACGGGGAGTATTTCGCACTCGGTACTTGCGGGCATTGGCTTTTCTGTCTGGCTAGAAAGAACGCAAGGGATAAGCTCTGGCTCGCCCATTATTGGTGCGCTTATTGCAAGTACTATTTCTGCCATGATCATTGGCTATATCCATATATCCTATCGGCAGAGAGAGGATTCTGTGATTGCTGCCGTGTGGTCTATAGGCATGGCACTAGGGGTGTTATTTATTGCGCAGACACCGGGCTTTGCTGTTGAGCTTACCAATTTTCTTATCGGCAATATTTTATGGGTGACGCCTCAAGATCTCATCCTTCTTGCCATTCTCGATGCGGTGGTGATTGTGGTAGTGGTGTTTCTTCATGAAAAACTCCTTGCCATTTGTTTCGATGAAGAGCAAGCACGGCTTCAAGGCATTCATACACATCGCCTTTATATCTTGCTGCTGACACTCATAGCAGCGGCAGTGGTCCTTCTTATGCAAGTAGTGGGTATTATCTTGGTAATGACACAGCTTACCTTGCCTCCTACCATTGCAAATATTTTCACCAAAAAGATGAAGAGCATGATGCTGCTCAGCATTATCCTCAGCTGTCTTTTTTCTTTCTTTGGCACCCTTTTAGCCTTCCAGCTAGATCTCCCTGTTGGCGCCACCATTGCACTTCTTGCCGGAGCTGCGTATTTGGCAGCTATTGCGAAAAAAAGATTGCATTAAATTCTTTGGTTGTGTATTTGAATAAATATGCAAACTTTTTCAGGGGTATCCTGAGTGGTTGCAATTCCAGCTCGTAGGGCTGGCGGAAGAGAAAAAAACTGCCATGCGCGAATTTCCCGTTGGAGGAACTCGCCATAGCATAAAAGTAAAGGAGAAGGTTATGAATTGTATAAAAATGCTTGGCTTGATTTTTTTGGCCATCTATCTGATTTTAACAGGACTTTGTAGAATGTCAGAAGTTATGCCAATGCCAACGGTAATGCACCTTATAAATTTATCTGGTTTAGTTTCGGGTATCCTGCTTCTGATTTCTATTGGAGCATGTGTTCGAAAACATAACGAATAAGGAGGGTTATATGACAACTGTACGGACTATAGCTTTAATCATATTGGCCATCTATTTAATCTTGACCACGGGAGTGAATCTTGTTGGATATGCTTGGGGAAGCTCCGCAAATTTTGTCTTGGGGTTAGGTGCAATAGTATCTGGCGTGCTGTTTTTGGTCTCTTGTGGCCATTGCTCACATTGCGACAAGGAATAATGAAGGTACATGCCATCAAGCAAGCTTGATGGCATGTACATAGTTGTTTTTCTCCTCAGGCATTTCAGCACCTCAATAAAATTCCTAATTGCCTGCAATTCAAAAAAATTTACCATACAATACGACCAACAAATGAGCGATTTTGCTTTGTCAAACGACCAAAAATTCTCATTTTTTGGTTTGTAATTTGACCAAAAAGTGAGGATTTTTGGTTTGTAATTTAACCAAAAATCTCTATGAGCGCAAAATCCAGTTGGGTCAGCCTACATCATGTTGTGAGGTATTTTCCATTTGTTAATTATTTAATTCAAAACCCCATTTTTTCGACTAAAATCGGGTGCACTGCGTAATTTTTTTTCTAAAAACCGCAGATTTTGCCTGCAAGTGAAATAATTTTACTTAAAATAGGTAAA